>NZ_NOZF01000060.1:0-139680 GCF_002258565.1 Rhodococcus sp. 05-2254-6 | reverse complement strand
GTCCTGCGCGGTGGAACCGAGCAGCGCGATCGTCATCAGCGTGCCGACACCGATGCGTCCGTGTCGCAGATTTCTCACCGTCGCGGGAACGAAGGTGACGGCGGCGATCGCGGCAGCGATCAGAGCGCCGACGGTCGCAACCGCATCGGCACCCGTTCGACCGAGCAACCACGATGCGCCCAGGATGATCGCGGCGGCCGAGGCGAGTTGCAGCTCGCGGACCTGCCACAACCTCGGGAGTGCATCGGTTGGAGCTGGACCTCCCGTGCCCGCACCGTCAGCAGTGGATTCGGTGGTCGGCGCTGCCGGGGTAGGTCCGCAGCACGCGTCAGCCATGATCGACCCCGGTGACTTCAGCGACGATCGAGGTGGTGGGCAGTACCTCGGTCAGTGTCGCGAGCAGTCGGGTGCCGCGGTCGGTGAGCGCATACATGACCAACTTTCCGTCTCTGTTCGATGTGACGGCGTCCGCGGCTTTGAGTTTGCGGAGATGGTGGGAGACCAGCTTCTGGCTCTGTCCCACGATCCACGCGATGTCGCAGCCACACATCTGCCCGCCGGCGTTCAACGCGAGCGCGATGGTCAGTCGGGTGGGGTCGCCGAATGCTCGGGCAGCGTCGGCGACCGGTTCGATATCGCCGAGCGCGGGCAGAGTAGCGCGCACCCTCTCGGCGTGAGGGAGGTCCATACACAACAGATCGCACGAGTCCAGAGGTTCCAAGGCCATGGGCACAATCTAACAATCATGCGATCGTTAGGGAAGGACCATTAGTCAACGTTCGCACGATTGTTAGTGTCATAGCGGGTCGAAACGCCCATATCGGGCCCATTGATCAGTCCGAACGAATCGAGAAGGTAGTTGTATGAGCCGAGCGTTGAAGATTTCCTTGTCCCTGGTGATCGTGTTCGCCGCCGCGTTGGCTGTATTTCTGGTGGTGGATCGATCGGGGTCTCCGGATGCTGCCGCCGCCGAGCAGGCCGCGACCGACCCTGCCTCGATTGCGGTGCGCGAGAACAGTCATCGGTTGAACTCGGTGCCCGACGGCCGGGTCACGTTCGTGGAGTTCCTCGACTTCGAGTGCGAGGCCTGCCGATCGGCCTACCCGGCGATCGAGCAATTGCGTGAAGAGTACGGCGACCGGGTGAGCTTCGTGGCCCGCTACTTTCCGATCGCCTCCCACTTCAATGCCGAACGAGCCGCACGCGCAGTCGAGGCCGCGGCCCAGCAGGGCGGATTCGAGGCGATGTATCAGCGCATGTACGAAACGCAGGCGCAGTGGGGCGAACAGCAGGTTCCGCAGGACGAGTTGTTCCGCAGCTTCGCCGTCGAGCAAGGGCTCGACATGAGCGCCTTCGATGCCGCCTACACCGACCCTGCGACGCTCGCGCGCATCGAGGCCGACGTCGCGGACGGGATCGCGCTCGGCGTGCAGGGCACCCCGACGTTCTTCCTCAACGGCACCAAGATCGAACCCACCACCTACGGAGACCTCGCCGATGCCCTCGACGCTGCACTCGGCTGACCCCGCAGCCGCTCTCACCCGACGCAGCGGACCGTTCGCCCGGGGCCTGCCCTGGCTGCTACTGGTGGGCGGCCTGATCGGCCTGACCGCCGCGTTCGTGCTCACAGTAGAGAAGTTCGCTCTGGCGCTCGATCCCGCCTACGCCCCGACCTGCAGCATCAACCCGGTACTCAACTGCGGATCGGTGATGGACACCCCGCAGGCGTCTGCGTTCGGATTTCCCAATTCCCTTCTCGGGATCGCAGGCTTCGCCGTCGTGGCGGCAGTGGGTGCCGCCCTTCTCGCCGGTGCGGTGTTCGCGCAGTGGTTCTGGGGTGCAATGCAGGTCGGTGTCACTGCTGCCGCAGTCTTCGTGCACTGGCTGATCGCGCAGAGCCTGTACGAGATCGGTGCCCTGTGCCCGTACTGCATGGCGGTGTGGGCGGTCACCGTACCGATCTTCTGGTACGTCACGCTGCGCAACCTCGACCGCGCCAGGTCGAAATCCGCTCTTGGGCAATGGTTTCGGCCATGGCTTGACTCGCTGATTCGCAATCACTCGATTCCACTGACCGTGTGGTTTCTCGTCCTCATCGCCCTGATCGCGCAGCGTTTCTGGTCGTACTGGTCCACGCTCCTATGATCCGCGACGTACCGTTCGCCCCTCTGCCGCTCTCTCGAGAAAGAAGGTCACGGCGATGACGCGCGGCTGGTCGATCGTCATGCTCGTCGTTGTCGTTGCATCGATCGTTGCACTGTGGCCCCGCTCCGGTGGCGTCGAGGGCGGCCCGTCCGAGGCCATCGCCAACAATGTCGCGCCGGTCGGACCCGAACCCACACTGTCCCGCCCGCCGGATGACGCGGCACGAGCAACAGCGCTACCGCTGTGTCCGCCGCCGGTACCGCGCGAAGGCGGTCCGCTGGCAGGAGTGATAGCGCGCTGCATCGGCAGCGCCGACGATGTCGATCTCGCCGACGTTCTCGGAAGCGAGGTGACGCTGATCAACCTGTGGGCATCCTGGTGCGGCCCGTGCCGCACCGAGATGCCCGTACTCGATGCCTACACCGCAGAACCCGACGCGATCCCAGTCATCGGAATCGACGTCGAGGACCGGCCCGCGGACGCGGCCGCGCTGCTCACGCAACTGGGCGTCCGCTATCCGAACTACATCGACGGCGGCAGCGTCCTGGACGCGCTCTCGGCACCGCCGGTCCTTCCCCTGAGCTTTCTCCTCCGCCCGGACGGAACGGTCGAGCGCGTCACCGACCCGACGGTGTTCGAGACGACAGACCAGATCCGCACTGCAGTAAAGGATTTCACCTCATGACACGCTTCCCACCAGTGTGGGTCGGTGCGCGCCGTCAGGGCAGCACGCCCACCGCGGCAATTGGATCGATTCTTGCCCTCGTACTACTGATCTCCGGATGCTCCGACGGCGCACAGGCTGCGCCCCCGGGAGGCAGCTTCGACTTCGTCGCCCCCGGCGGTCGAACCGACATCGTCTACGATCCCCCCGAAACACGCGGAACCATAGGCGAACTCGCCGGCCCCGATCTGATGGAGGAAGGCAAGACGACCGCTCTGTCGGACTACGACGGCAAGGTCGTCGTGATCAATCTCTGGGGCCAGTGGTGCGGCCCCTGCCGCGGCGAAGCCGACGACCTCGAAGAGGTCTACGAGACCACCCGCGAGCGTGGCGTGCAATTCCTCGGCCTCAACGTCAGAGATCCACAGAAGGACAAAGCGCAGGACTTCGTCGTCGACAACGACGTCTCCTACCCCTCGATCTACGACCCCTCGATGCGGACCCTGATCGCCCTCGGCGGAAACTACCCGACCAGCGTGATCCCCTCGACGCTGGTACTCGACCGTTCACACCGCGTGGCCGCGGTCTTCATGCGCGCCCTGCTCACCGACGACCTCCTTCCCGTCGTCGAACGGATAGCCGCGGAATGACGACTCTTCTCGCCCAAGACATCGGGTCGGCCTTCCAGAACGCGGCATCGAGCGGGCCCCTACTGCTCGCGATCGCGGCATGCATGCTCGCCGGGCTGGTCTCGTTCGCCTCCCCGTGCGTGGTGCCGCTGGTGCCGGGATACCTGTCCTACCTGGCAGGAATCGCCGGTGCCGACGCCCAATCAGCCGATACCCGATCGCCCCGCACCTCGACCACCGGCACCTCGACCACCGACACGTCGTCGCCGGAGCTGGCGAATCGCTGGCGTGTGGCCGGCGCAGCGTCGTTGTTCGTCGCCGGATTCACGATCGTCTTCGTCCTCGCCACAGCCTCGATCTTCGGAGTCATCGGCACCTTGCGCATCAACGAGCAAGTACTTCAACGAGTCGGCGGCGTCATCACGATCATCATGGGTGCAGCGTTCATCGGATTGATACCCGTTCTGCAACGCGACACCCGATACGCACCTCAGCAGATCTCGTCCCTCGCCGGAGCGCCGCTGCTCGGCGGTGTGTTCGCGCTCGGCTGGACACCGTGTCTGGGCCCCACCCTCGCCGGCGTTCTGTCTGTCGCGGCAGGAACCGAAGGTGCAACCGCAGCCCGCGGGGTCACTCTCATCGTCGCGTACTGCATGGGACTCGGCCTACCGTTCGTCGTCCTCGCGTTCGGCTCGAGTTCGGCGATGCGAGGTGTGGGGTGGCTTCGAAGGAACTCACAGAAGATCAAGATCGCGGGCGGTGTCATCATGATCGCCGTCGGCATCGCGCTGCTGACCGGAGTGTGGGGGTTGTTCATCGCCTGGATCCGCAACGAATTCGTCAGTGCAGTGGTCCTGCCCATCTGATCGAGATGTCGCCAAACCACCCCGCCGCATTGCATTGTTCGGGTAGCCGAACTATATTTTCAGGGTCCTGACATACTGTTGGTGCCGGAGGGTGTGGTCATGTCTGTGCTGCAGCGCCGATCGTCTCGGCCGCCCTCGAGGTTTCGGTCGGGCCTCGTTCTGCTCGGACCCGCTTTCGTCGCAGCGATCGCCTACGTCGACCCCGGCAACGTCGCCTCCAACGTCAGCGCCGGTGCGCAGTTCGGATACCTGCTGGTCTGGGTGATCGTTGCCGCGAACGTGATGGCCGGTCTCGTCCAGTTCCTCTCCGCCAAACTCGGCATCGTCACCGGAATGACACTGCCCGAAGTAGTCCGCGAGAAGTCGAGCAGGACTGTGCGACTGGCATATTGGGGGCAAGCAGAGGTGGTCGCCATGGCGACCGACCTCGCCGAAATCGTCGGCGGTGCGATCGCCCTCTACCTGCTCTTCGACCTGCCGCTCCTGATCGGCGGCCTCATCACCGGGGCCGTATCGATGATCTTGCTGATGGTCCAGGATCGCCGGGGCCAACGGCCCTTCGAGTTCGTGATTCTCGGGCTACTCGGTGTCATCGCCGTCGGATTTCTTGCCAGCGTCGTCGTGGAACCGCCATCGTTCACCGAGGCCGCCGCCGGTCTCATTCCGCGGTTCGACGGCGCGGAAAGTGTGTTGATCGCCGCCGCGATGCTCGGTGCGACGATCATGCCGCACGCGGTGTACCTGCACTCCGGTCTAGCACGTGACAGGCACGGACACCCCGAGGCAGGGCCCGTCCGTCAGCGGTTGTTGCGGATCACCCGGATCGATGTCGGGTTGGCGATGCTGCTGGCCGGGGCAGTGAACATGTCGATGCTGCTGTTGGCGGCCTCGACGCTGGGGGGCCGCGAGGGCGTCGATTCCATCGACGGAGCTCACGCAGCAGTGGGTGACACTCTGGGGCCGGTGGTAGCACTGCTGTTCGCGGTGGGCCTGCTGGCCTCGGGCCTTGCATCGACATCGGTCGGGGCGTACGCGGGGGCGATGATCATGGACGGGCTACTACGTAAGCGCATTCCGATTCTGGTGCGACGACTGGTGACACTTGTTCCCGCACTGGCAATTCTGGCAGCAGGAGTCGACCCCAGTCGGGCACTGGTCGTCTCGCAGGTCGTGCTGTCGTTCGGTATCCCATTCGCGTTGATTCCCTTGGTGCGGTTCACCTCGGACCGCATCCTGATGGGCGGCGATGTCAATCACCGGATCACGGCATACGCGGCATGGCTCATCGCGGGAATCGTCGTCGCACTCAACATTGCACTGATCTATCTGACCGTGGTCTGACTGCACCAAAACCGGGATCGCATCAGTCCTCGGTGTCGGCAGAGTCACCCTCTACCGACACCTCGCCGCCCTTCAGCAGTCAGCGGGGGAGAGGCCGCGTACCTTTCTTCCACACCAACGGGCCACAGTGCCACTGCGGCAGCGAGAGTCGAGCACTCCTGCCTCAATTTTTGCAGGATTCTGTGGATCTAAGTCACACGCTCTGAGCCCAACGGCGTCCTCGAGCGCTTCGACGGCACCGCACCACCACACCTGCTCTATCTCTGAAGCCAGGACGAAGTACGGCGCGACCCGAAACTGTTGCAACAGAACAGCTCTGTCAGTGCCCAATTGTCATACTCGCCGTCATACGGATAGAACCGTCGGTGGACCACCACTACCCGCCGAAATCGCCGAGCAGGCGGTGCAATCGTCCTCACCGCCCTGCAAACAATCGACCACGCTCGCAGTGAGCCAGCCGATGGGGGTCGATCAAGCGCCGCCGGTAGGCCGGTCCACTGACTCCAATACGTCCGCGAGCATCGGAACGTCCCAGTCGCGATCGTCGAGATCCGCGATAGCCCTCGCCGTCAGATCGTTGAATGCTGTCCCCCTTCCAAGCAATACGGGGAGGGGGTATGGTCCGAGTCGTCGCTAGGTACCCCCTGGGGGTATTATTCAGGATGAAGGAGTACCTCATGATCACCACGAATTACCGAGTCACCGGCATGACCTGCGGACACTGCGAGGCGTCGGTCCGGGAAGAAGTCGGTGCTGTGGCCGGGGTCGACACGGTCGAAGCATCGGCGTCGGCGGGGACGCTGACGGTGACGAGCGCCGACGAGCCCGACCACGCCCAGGTCGTCGCTGCCGTTCGCGATGCCGGCTACACAGCCGAACCGCAACCCGCAGATTCACGCACCGCGTAGCCGCTGAACTCGGCGGAGAGAAGGATTTACCGCGATGAACAACCACACACATGCCGATGTCGGCGTGGCCGAGACAGCGGGCACACAGTCGGGCCACGACCCGTCTGGACACAGCGCAGCCCACACCGGACACGGCGAGCAGACTGAACACGAAGGCCATACCGGGCACGGTGGCCATGCCGGTCACGGCGATCACGTCGGCATGTTCCGTCGCCTGTTCTGGGTCATGCTGGTCCTCGCCGTTCCGGTGATCGTTGCCTCGAACATGTTCGCGATGCTCCTCGGATACTCGCTGCCCGACGCAGCGTGGATCGCCTGGGTCTCCCCGGTGCTGGGCACCGTGATGTATGCCTGGGGCGGTTCCCCGTTCCTCACCGGCGCGGTGAGTGAAATCCGTTCACGTGCACCGGGAATGATGCTGCTCATCGCCCTCGCGATCACCGTCGCATTCGTCGCGTCGATGGGAGCGAGCCTGGGCCTGCTCGATCATCAGCTCGACTTCTGGTGGGAACTGGCGCTGCTGATCGTGATCATGTTGCTCGGGCACTGGATCGAGATGAGATCCCTCGCGCAGACCACCTCCGCTCTGGACTCGTTGGCGGCGTTGCTCCCGGATGTCGCCGAACGCGTCGACGGCGACGATGTGGTGCCGGTGTCCCCGGCCGAGCTGGAGCTCGGTGATGTCGTTGTCGTCCGCCCCGGCGGCCGAGTACCGGCGGACGGCACCATCGTCTCCGGATCGGCGAGCATGGACGAATCGATGATCACCGGCGAATCACGCACCGTCCGCCGCAGCGACGGCGACCACGTCGTCGCCGGCACGGTAGCCACCGACTCCGGTCTGCGCGTCCAGGTCACCGCAGTAGGGGAGGACACCGCCCTCGCCGGCATCGGCCGCTTGGTCGCCGACGCCCAGAACTCGACCTCGCGCGCTCAGCGCATCGCCGACACGGCCGCCGGTTGGCTGTTCTGGTTCGCTCTCGGTGCCGCGATCATCACCGCCGCTGTGTGGACTCTGGTCGGGATGCCCGACGACGCCGTCATCCGCACCATCACCGTGTTGGTCATCGCCTGCCCGCACGCACTCGGACTGGCGATTCCGCTGGTGGTCTCCATCGCCACCGAACGCGCCGCCCGCGGCGGTGTCCTGGTCAAGGACCGGCTCGCACTCGAAACCATGCGCACGGTGGACACCGTGCTCTTCGACAAGACCGGGACCCTCACCAAGGGTGAACCCACCGTCACCGCAATCGAGGTGACAGACGGGCGCACCGCCGACAACGTCCTCGCGCTGGCCGCTGCCGCAGAAGCCGACTCAGAACATCCCCTGGCTCGCGCCATCGTTGCGGCCGCACGCGCGCGGAACCTGACCGTCCCGGCTGCAGCAGACTTCCAGTCGTCTCCCGCCGTCGGGGTCTCTGCGGACGTCGACGGCACCCGCGTGCAGGTCGGCGGGCCCGCGCTGCTCGAGCAGGAGCGCGGATCCGAACTTGCTGTCGCCGACCGGTGGCGGGGCGACGGGGCGATCATCCTGCACGTCCTCGCCGACGGGGCCGTGATCGGTGCCCTCGCGCTCGCCGACGAGATCCGGCCCGAATCCCGCACGGCAGTCGATGCGCTCCACGCTCGGGGTATCGCGGTGGTGATGATCACCGGTGATGCCGATGCCGTCGCGCAGTCCGTCGCGACCGAGCTCGGTGTGGACCGCTACTTCGCGGGGGTGAAACCGGAAGACAAGTCCCACAACGTTGCTGAACTTCAACAGGAAGGGCGCACGGTGGCGATGGTCGGTGACGGAGTCAACGACGCACCGGCTCTGGCGCAGGCCGATGTCGGTATCGCTATCGGCGCGGGTACCGACGTTGCTATCGCGTCGGCCGGAGTGATCCTCGCCAGCGACGACCCGAGGTCGGTGTTGTCGGTGATCGAACTCTCGCGGGCCTCGTACCGGAAGATGAAGCAAAACCTCTGGTGGGCAGCGGGATACAACCTCATCTCAGTTCCGCTCGCGGCAGGAGTGCTCGCGCCGGTCGGGTTCGTGCTGCCCATGTCGATCGGCGCGATCCTGATGTCGCTGTCGACGATCATCGTCGCCGCGAACGCGCAGCTGCTTCGGCGACTCGACCTCACGCCCGACACCATCACCGGAGCGGTGAACGAGGGGAGTTCCAATTCTCCGTCGCAGCGCACACCGTCACTGTGAGAGCTGATCTCGTACCGGAAACGCAGCCCTGACGACTGCGAAGCGCTGATGGCCGCACCCTCTCCGCCGGAGAGGATGCGGCCATCGTTGTGTATAGCGGACCAGGTCAGCCGAGCAGCCGCTGCATGGTCTCGATTTCCTGCTGCTGGGTGGCGACGATGGTGCGGGCCATCTCCAGGGCGTCAGGGTTGGAACCGTCTGCGATTTCGGTGTTCGCCATCTCGATGGCACCGGTGTGGTGGGCGATCATCATCGTCAACCACTGGCGGTCGAATTCGGGTCCCGACGCTGCCATCAACGCGTCCATGTCCTGAGCGGTCATCATGCCGCTGTCGGAGCTGTGGTCCATCCCGCCCATCTGACTCATGTCAGCCGAGGGCGCGGGCTTACCCCACTCGGTGAGCCAGGTGGTCATCTGGTCCATCTCGGGCTGCTGTGCGCCGGCGATCGCCGATGCCAGCGACAGCACGTCCGGGTTGTCGGTGCGGCCGTTCGCCATGTCGGCCATCTCGACTGCTTGGGCGTGGTGCGGATACATCATCTGCGCGAACATCACGTCGGCATCGTTGAACTCTGCGGACGCGCTTGCTTGGGCCGAGGACATCGGTGCGGAGGACATCGAGCCCATGGAGTGCCCGTCCATCGACGACTCGGTCGAGTCGTTGCTACAGCCGACGACGAGGAACGCGCTGGCGGCGGCGGCAGCGAGTGAAGCCATGACTTTGGTACGCATGTGGAATCTCCTTGCAAGAGTGGACAATCAGGGGTGTGTGACGTGTTTCGGTCCGCCGGTCGACGCGCGTCTACCGGGCTCCCTGTCACACTCGCAAGGTCACCGATCTGTCCAACTCCCACAACGTCCACGGCGGTGCACGTTCGAGCGTGGAATCGGTGCATCCGACGGTCCGGTTGAGTAGCGTCGGTACTGGATCGATGGCTGCGCTCAACGCCGGGACCGTCAGCGCGGGCGACGACACCGTCGTGCCCACACAAGGGTGCATCATTTGGTGGGCCGTCGGGCAGTCGTGCTCCCCGGCCATCACCGGAACCGACATAGTTTCGGACATATGAAGCGGCGTCGCCATCGAGGCACGGCCGCCGTTCAACGACATCGAGCCGGTTACGGACATCGACATCGGTGTCACCGAATGCATCAACAGGACACCGAACACCGTCAGTGCAATTAGCAGACCGGTCACCGAGGCCGTGCCCCGTCGACCACGTCTGACTGCCAATTGCATGCCCTTGACGGTAGCAGAGATACCCCCCAGGGGTAATGGCGAACCAGGGGATCGCCCGCCCTCCGCTGTCGGGCAGAGGCCGAATCTCTGGGAAACGCCGCCCCAGTTAAGGAGCTGTGCACTCGACTTCTGAACCAGTGCAGCTCACTTCTGAATCTGACAATCTGTCAGTTTCAGAAGACGGCTGCACTCATTGCAGGCGTTACGAGGGTGAGTGCACGTGTCTTCTGACATTCTGATGTCAAAAGTGCGGTGCACGGTCGCATGTTCGGCTCTCGGTGACAGGGAGGCTTGTGATGGACCCCGACAAGCTCGACGTCGTGGAGACCGGTGTGCTGACAGCGTCGGGGGAGCGGTGGTCCCAGGCCGAGACCCGTTTCGCTGTCCTGGCTCCCTTGCTGGAGATGCATCCGGTGCGTTCGGAAGCGGTCGACGCTGCAGCGCAGCGCTTGGGACTGTCCAGGCGGCAGGTCTACACGTTGGTCGGCAGGCTCAGGAACGGGACGGGGACGGTCACCGATCTTCTGACGAAGGTCTCGTCGGGTGGGCGTGGCCGCAGCCGAGTATCCGCTGAGGTCGAGGAAGTGATCGCCGACCATCTGACTCGATACTTTCTTCACCGTCAGAAGCTCAGTGTCGCTGCGCTGCATAGACGTATCGCATTGGCCTGTCACCGTGCGGGTCTGCCTGTGCCGGCCAGGAACACCGTCACCGCGCGTATCGCCGGCCTCCATCCGGCGTCGGTGGCCAGGTCACGCGGGGGACCCGATGCCGCCCGGCCGCGTCAGTCCGCCGGCGACGTTCCACCGGCGGTTGCGGGGATTCTCGATCAGGTCCAGATCGACCACACCGTCGTCGATGTGATGATCGTCGACGAGTACGAGCGTCAAACGATAGGTCGCCCCTACTTGACGATCGCCATCGATGTCTTCAGCCGTACCGTCCTCGGGTTCGTCGTCACTCTGGAGGCACCGTCAGCCGTATCTGCTGGGTTGTGCCTGGGCCGGGTGTGCAGCGAGAAGCAGACGTGGCTCGAAGCATGCGAGCTGGCCGAACAGGTGCAATGGCCGATGGCAGGCAAGCCGAAGCGGTTATACCTCGACAATGCCGCCGAGTTCAAAAGCGAAGCGTTACGCCGCGGATGCGCCCAGCACGCGATCACCCTCGAATACCGTCCACCGGGCCGGCCGCATTACGGCGGGATCGTCGAACGCATTCTCGGAACGGCGATGACGGCTGTGCACGAGCTACCCGGGACCACTTTTTCGAACCCCGCGGACCGAGGAAATTACGACTCGGACAAGCACGCCGCGTTGACATTGCGCGAGTTGGAGCGCTGGCTGGTTCTGGCGATAGCCTCGTATCACGCGAGCGTGCATTCAGGGATCGGGAACACTCCGGCCGCCGTGTGGGCCGGCGGTGTCGCCGCAGCTGGTCATGCCCATCGTGTGGTGCTCGGCGAGACCGCGTTCCTGGTGGACTTTCTTCCCGTCATCCGGCGACGTCTGACGCGCACGGGCTTCGTTCTCGATCACGTGCACTACTTCTCGAACGCGCTCAAACCGTGGGTTGCGCGGCGAGAGGAGTTGGGGCGGTTCGTGATAAGACGTGACCCACGCGATCTGAGCAGAATCTGGGTCCTCGAACCAGACGGTGCAGGCTATGTCGAGGTGCCGTACCGGACGATGTCACATCCCGCGGTAACACTGTGGGAGCACAGAGCTGCTATCGCCCGTCTCCGCGAACAAGGTCGGTCGAACGTTGATGAGAGCGCACTGTTTTCGATGATCGAGCAGATGCGTGAGGTCACCGACCGCTCGCAGAAAGCCACCCGCAAAGCCCGGCGCAACCGTGCCCGCCGCACGCATCTCACCGGCGCCGCGTCTGCACCGATCCCGGCGATCCACCCGCCGGTGGAGCCTGAAACGGACGGCGGCACCGCAACGCCGGTCTTCAGCGACATCGAGGAATGGTGAGCCGATGACCGCATCGAAAGGAAGCAGCAACGAACCCACCGAGTCGTCCAGCGAGGATTTGGGGCACCTGCGGGAGTCGGTTCGACCGCTCACCGCACTCGACGACGCGGAGCGGATCCGGTTGATCCGGTCGGAGAGATGGACGGGTATCCGCAGGCCCGTACGGTCATCGACCATCTGGAGACGTTGCTGTCGTGGCCGGACCGACAGCGTATGCCGAACCTACTGTTGCTCGGTCCGACGAACAACGGCAAGTCGATGATCATCGAAAAGTTCCGGCGCACTCATCCGCCGATCAGCTTGTCCGACCGCGAGCAGATACCGGTGTTGTGCATGCAGATGCCCCCGGACCCGTCACCCGGCCGGTTCTACCTCGCACTGCTCACAGCGTTGGGAACACCGACCAGGCCCCGCAATCGGGTCCACGAACTCGAACAGCAAGCATTGATGCTGCTCCGCGCCACCGGCGTGAAGATGTTGATCATCGACGAGCTCCACAATGTTCTCGCCGGCCGCGACAACGTCCGCCGCGAATTCTTGAACGTGCTGCGATTCCTGGGCAACGAACTACGCATTCCTCTTGTCGCTGTCGGAACCCGCGACGCCTACCTCGCCATCCGGACCGATCCCCAGCTGGAGAACCGATTCCACCCCATGACTTTGCCGGTCTGTACCAACACTGCCGACACCAGATCACTGCTGGCCAGCTTCACCACGAGCTTCCCCCTCCGTAAACCCTCGCACCTGACATCACCGGAGATGACCGACTACCTCCTCACTCGCTCCGAGGGCACCATCGGTGAACTGACAACGCTGCTCACTGCCGCAGCAGTGACCGCCGTCGACAGCGGAGAGGAAGCGATCACCTCATCGGTGCTCACGCGCACTCTGTACCTCGGTCCCACCGAGCGGCGCCGCCAGTTCGAGCGCCACCTCGCGTGAACGCGCGGCTCGCACCGATGCCCGGTGATGCGTACGTTCGCCCGTGGCCGCTGCATCCGCAGCCACTGCCAGGTGAGGCCCTCTCGTCCTGGGTGGCCCGGATATGCGAGCTGTATCCGCACATCAAGCCTTCTGACCTGCTTGCAGACCTCGATATCGATTGTGCTGTCGAGGATCTCGACCGCTACACACCGGAGCCGATACTTATCGAGCTGGCCGGTCGCGGCGCAGTCCCGGTAGAGAGGGTGCGGATGATGACGTTGGCGGGGTGGACACCGTGGTTGCTCGACAGCACCGACCCCGCCGACTGCGACTTCGACACCTACGTCCACCAGTTCTCGATCCTGCTACCGGCCGACCTCGCGAGGGAGGATCGACGACGTCGCACACCCACGAGCGAGGCATGGTTGCCGTGGGCGAGCACTCCGCGTAGTCGGGCATGCCCGGCATGTGTCGACAGCCTCGAATCCACTGCTGGTATCAACATGGCTCTGCTGCAGCAATATCCGGTGCTGAGCAGCTGCCTCGACCACCGTTGTCGACTCGAACCCTGCTCTGTTTTCCCTGGTCATGCGATCTTCTGGGATCAGGTCCGGTTCGGTTCGGACGAACGGGTCTCGCCCGTTCCGGTTCCCTCGGCGGTCACGGACCTCGATCGGCGCAGCACCGAGGCCCTGACGACGGGATGGGTGGAACTCGGCCCAGGCCGGGTACATGCCGCAGTCTGGTTCCGACTGCTGCGCACCGTCGTCGACGAAGTGTCCTCACCACTGGTTCGCACCGGACGGTGGGCGACGAGACTCGTTGCGATCTGGAAGGCCGCCGGTCGTTCCCGCCCGCTCCGGACCGCGTGGGTTCCGTTCGAGGACCTGCACTGGGACGAGCAGGCGAAAGTCCTCGAGGCCGCAGCGATCGGCATTGCGATGGTCGAGAGCGGTGAGATCGACGCCGGCGGTGCGCACGCATCTCTGCTGAGCCCACGACCGTATGAGCCGGTCGATCCCGGGACAGCTCCGACGCGCTCGTCTTATCCCGCACCCGAGCGCGATTTATGGGCTGACGCGCACGCTGCGGCCGAGGCCGCCATCGCGGCAGCGCGCGTCGATCCCGCATCCGCCAGTTCGTTGTACAACTTCCTGCGCTGGGGGTGCCGCACCGCAGCGGAGCTGGATGAGACGGTGCAACTGTTCCTCGACCACGGGATCCCGCTGCACCATCCGCCGACATAGCTATCGCCCGATGGAGCGGGGTCGTCCGCGGCGCACACGCGGCGACAGCCGAGAAGCCCGTTTTCGCGCCCGGGTCATAGTCACCAACGTTATCTGTGCGGTGACCGACGAGAATTTTCCTTCCCGCACCGTCTTCGTCTAAATCCCTGCTCAGCGCGTTTCAACTCGAAAGAGCTGTCGGGGGTGCTCGCTACAGTCCCTGTCATGGCAGATCGGCAGCTAGGTGAGGTCCTGGACACGGATTCAGTCGTCCCGGTGAGGAGTGCGGAGGTGTTTCCGGACCTGTCGGGCGAGGTCGCCGCTCGGATCGAACGGTCGATGGCGTCGGCACGGTCCGGTGCTACCCGCCGCGCCTACGATTCGGCGTGGCGACGCTTCGAGACCTGGTGCACCGTCGCCGGGCACCACGCGTTGCCGGCGCATCCCGCTACGGTGGCGGCCTATCTCGTTGCGGCTGCCGACACGCTCACCGTCGACGGGACGCGGGCGTATGCGCCGTCGACGTTCGGCAAATGGATCGCGGCGGTCGCGGACCGCCACCGCGCTACCGGCTACGACAACCCGTGCGGGCACGAGATGGTGCGCGCCACTCTCTCGGGTATTCGGCGGGATTACGCGTCTGCGGGGGAGCGGCCCCGTAACCCGCGCGCACCGCTGCTGACCTCCGACATCACTACGATCGTCGATTACGCGCGTCGAGGTGGGGCCGGGTGGGCGTCGGAGGTCCTCGAACGCCGCGACACTGCGCTGCTCCTGATGGGCTACACCGGCGCATTCCGCCGCAGCGAACTCGTAGCGCTCGAATGCCGCGATGTCCACCGCGACCGCCTCGACGGCGCGCACGTACGTATCCGCAAATCGAAGACCGACCAGGACGGCACCGGAACCGTGAAAGCACTCCCGTTCACCGACCGCCACGAGTCATGTCCGGTCTGCGCGTGGGTGCGATGGCTGCAGATCGTCGCAGCGTTCGACACCGGCGGCAGAGTTGCTGTCATCCGAATACTTTCCCGCGCAGTGGAATTCGACTCCCATATCTGCCGCGGCACCCTTCCTGTAGTCGAGAAACGGTCCCCTCTGTTTCGGTCCGTCCGCAAGAACGGCAACCTCTCCGACACAGCCCTGTCCGGAGCCGCGGTGCACGCGGCGATCCGCCGCCGCGCTACTCGAGCTGGATACGGCCCCGACACCGTCGCCCAGCTCGGCGGGCATTCCCTCCGTTCCGGCTTCGTCACGCAGGCCTTCCGCAACGGTGCCGACGCGCATGCGATCATGCGCCAAACCGGGCACACCACACCCGCAATGGTCGAAACATACGCTCACGAGAATGCGCCACTGGTCGGCAACGCCGTCACCGAGCTCGGCCTATGACCAGGCACCCGACCGAACCAGTGAGCGGCGACGGGACGACAGGGGTAGATGCTGACCACGACGACCGCCCTTGTCCGATACGTGCATCGGACATCACGAACACGTCGATACCGAGGCGGGATCGGCACACGTGGTCACTGTTCGAGGACTGGTGCACCGCCCATGGCGAACCCCCATTGGCGGCCTCTCCTGAGTCACTTGCTCGGTTCCTGTATGCGCACCCCGCCGCGCCGACGACCCAACGCCGCCGGATCGCGGTGATCGACTCCGCTCATCATCGGCATCTATTACCTCCTCCAGGGCGCGCTGAGACCGTCCGGGCTGCGCTGGATGGGGCCCGCACGTCGCGCCTGCAGGAGGTGGCAGCCGTGATCGGCGGAATCATCGCCCGACTCCCCGAATACGGTTGGCCGTCAGCGTTGTTCGCGCGCAGAGACGCGCTGATCCTCACGCTCGCTACGACAGGTCTGCCGTACACGCAGATCGCGGCCCTGCGGGCATGCGATGTCACCGCCGATGCGGGTCTCGACGCCCTTCGCATCGAGACAGGCCGCGGCGTTCATACCCTCACCTCCCTCGCGCTGGCGGGGACGGGCATTTCTCCGCGCACGGTGTACCAGCGCTGGTGTGAGGTGCTCGGCCATCAGGCCCGGTATCCGAGCACCCGAATGCTCGCCGACGCTTTCGATGCCGTGGACGGCACCGGGCTCGGCGGATACGACCGGTATTTCGACCCGGCCGGTCAACATCCGCTGTCGACTGCGATCGACCGGTGGGGCCACACCCCGTTGGCTGCGACCCCGCTGACCGCCCGTGCGGTAGCGGGCATCGTGCGAATGCACTGGGACGGAAGGGCACCCACCCACCTGCAGCCCACTGCGCGGTCACAACATCCGGAGCAGATCGCGGCACCGGATCCAGTACCGCGGGTTCTACTCGACCCCGGCTACTACGAACGCGGAACGCTTGCGCGTAGACACGCCCACGGTCTTCTCGACGACGTGGACTCTGTCCTGGCCGATGTCGAAACCCGCGCGGACAGCCTGTTGGAAGCTCTCGTCGACTTTCTCGAATCGGAGACCGCACGCGTGCCGGCCGACACCGTCGAGTGACTAGTGGTTGGTACTCGGGTTTGCACACACTCTTCTTCTCACGGCAGGGAGGCGGTGACGTCTCAGAAATCTCCGAGATGAAGATCGATCAGGCCGCGAACGAACGAGGCATCGATCTCGACCCCGTTCTGCGGGGTCTACGTCGAATCCGGGTCGTCTGAGAGTCGGGGATTTCGGAAATCTTTCGGAGAGCGTCCGGTCCAGCGTTTGAAGGCGTGAGAGAAGTTGGCGAGGTCGCTGTATCCGAGTTCGGTAGCGATCTCGCTGACCGAAACCGATCGGTCGAGGAGCCGTAGCATCGCGCGCTCGTACAGCAGCGAGTGGCGCACCTTGCTATAGGTGGTTCCTTCTTCGGCAAGCCGCCGTTTCAACGTGCTACTCGACATCGACAATGCTTGTGCAACATCATGGTTGGTTCGCTGTCCGAGGTCCTTTTCCAACTGTTGCCTCACCTTCTCGGCGGATGACATGGACCCACTCCGCTGGGCGAGTGTTCGCTGCAGATCAGCGATAGCGAGACGATATGCGAGGGGGTCCGAGAAGCGACAAGCCTTGTTGAGGGTCTCCTCGGGTACGTGGACGAAGGAAATCGGAGCGTCGAAGAACCGGCGATTCGCCCCCGGACCTTCGTCGTGGCTCACCTCGGCCGGCTCCGGCCAGCTCAGATGGAGTGTCACCGGCGATATGTCACCGGCGAGCATGTCCAGCAGTCGTAGTAACGCCGACCCACCGTAGGTGATGACCAAGCAGTCCAGTGCGGAATCGCCTGTGTGCGCAGTGAGCCCGACGATCAGACCGTAGTCGCCGGTGTGGAACTGCGACTTCAACGCCGTGGAGATCAATGGTAGGTATGTCAGGAGATCGACGATCTCGGCGACCGAACCAGCGCTGATCAAAGGTGAACTCAGAGGCCCGAACGATGTCAACTGGGCCTGCTCGGCAAACGCAAATCCGAGTCGAGTGGCCTGGGCGATATCGAGTTCGGGATAGACCTCCCGAAACCACCGTATCGGTGCCTGAACGTCATGCTGAATGAGCGTCGCTTCACTGGTTCCTTCGCGGTGCATGATCACACGAAGCCGCGCGGCGGCGTCAGGGTCGAGTGCGCGGCGTTCGAGCAACTGAACGAACGCAAGCGGTGGCACGCCCTCGTCGCTCAGCTTCACGGTGACCCCTTTGACCCGAATTCACAAGTTTATGACTCCACCGAACATAGCCGTCACCCGCGTTTGCGACGACACTTTCGTCAATCACGCCGGAAAACGAGGAGTTGACATGGCAGCTGTAATTTTCGTCGCCCACGATGGTGAGAAGCACGAGGCGGCTCTGGTCGAAGGTCGCTCGCTGATGCAGATTGCAACCGACAATGCTGTGCCGGGGATCGATGGAGACTGTGGGGGCGAAACGGCCTGTGGCACCTGCCATGTGATCGTCGACCCGCAGTGGTCAGGAGAGGTGGGTCTGTCCGGCGCCGACGAGGAGGAGATGCTGGCGATGAACCCCGAGCGTGAACCCACGTCTCGGTTGTCGTGCCAGATGGTGGCCTCGGAAGCGTGGGATGGCCTGATCGTTCGAACACCTGAATTCCAATTGTGATGTGCGAAAGGCAGGCACGACAGCATGAAAGTTTCTGAGTCGATCGCCGACAAGGTCCAGTCGACCATCCCGATAGGGCTGCAGATCCAGGGCGCTCATTTGTACGACAAGACCCGACGGTGGGTGACTGGCACGAATGGCAAGAAGATCTTCGTCGAAAGTCCCATCCCACCGGTCGAGGATGTCGAGCTCGCCGACATCGACCTCAGTAACCCCTTTCTTTACAGACAAGGGCGGTGGCAGTCGTACTTCGAGCGCGTGCGGAACGAGGCACCGGTGCACTACCAACCCAATAGTCCGTTCGGCCCGTTCTGGTCGGTCACGCGCCATGCCGATATCGTGGCCGTCGACAAGAATCACGCTGTGTTCTCGGCCGAACCGTTCATCGTCATCGGCGTTCCGCCCCGGTTTCTCGATATCGAGATGTTCATCGCGATGGACCCACCACACCACGACAAGCAGCGCGCTGCCGTCCAGGGGGTTGTCGCACCGAAGAACCTCCGGGAGATGGAGGGACTGATCCGATCGCGCGTACGGGAGGTATTGGACGACCTCCCCTTGAACGAGCCGTTCGACTGGGTGCAGAATGTCTCGATCGAGTTGACAGCTCGGATGCTCGCAACTCTTCTGGATTTCCCCTACGAACAACGCCGCAAACTCGTCTACTGGTCCGATTTGGCAACCTCGATGGAGCAAGCCAACGGTGGGCCCTCGGACAACGACGAGGTGTTCGAAGGCATGCGTGACATGGCCCGTGGCCTCAGCGCTCTCTGGCATGACAAAGCAGCCAGGAGGTCTGCAGGGGAAGAGTCCGGTTTCGATCTGATCACCATGTTGCAGAGCAACGAGGACACCAAGGATCTGATCGATCGTCCGATGGAATTTCTGGGCAACCTCGTCCTGCTGATCGTCGGTGGCAACGACACCACGCGAAACTCGATGAGCGGTGGCGTTCTTGCGTTGAACCAATTCCCCGACCAGTTCGAGAAATTGAAGGCCAATCCCGATTTGATCCCCAACATGAACTCGGAAATCATCCGATGGCAAACACCCTTGGCGTACATGCGCCGAATCGCCAAAGCCGACACCGTTCTGAACGGACAATTCATCCGCAAGGGTGACAAATTGGTGATGTGGTATGCCTCGGGTAACCGCGACGAACGCGTTTTCGAGAATCCTGATGATTTCATCATCGATCGTGCCAATGCGCGCAATCACATCGCGTTCGGATTCGGTGTGCACCGGTGTATGGGCAATCGGCTGGCCGAAATGCAGCTGCGGATTCTGTGGGAGGAGTTGCTTCCCCGCTTCGAGAACATCGAGGTCGTCGGCGACCCCGAGTATGTTCAGTCGAATTTCGTGCGGGGCATCAGCAAGATGATGGTGCGCCTGACGCCTACTTCCAGCGTATGACATCGCAACGGGCGATCATCGTCGGCGCAAGCCATGCTGGGGCACAACTGGCAGCTAGTTTGCGCCAAGAAGGTTGGACAGGCGACATCGTCCTCATCGGTAACGAGTCTGCCGCTCCCTATCAACGCCCCCCGCTGTCGAAGGCATACCTGGCGGGCAAATGCGTACTCGACGATATCGCCATTCGCAGCACGGACTTCTACTCCAAGCAAGGTATTCAGCTCCTGAACGCGCAGGTGGAGACCATCGTTCGGTCGGAAGGCAACGTCGTTCTCGACACCGGGGAGAAGCTGGCCTACGACAAGCTCGCGCTGTGCACGGGAGCCCGCCCTCGTCGGCTCACCGTTCCCGGGGCCGATCTCCACGGGGTCTACTACCTGCGCACCGCAGCGGACGTCGAGAGGATACGTATGGCCACCGGCCCTGGCCAGCGGGTGGTGATCGTCGGAGGCGGCTACATCGGACTCGAGACAGCGGCATCGCTGCGCGCACTGGGCGTACAGGTCACAGTCCTCGAGGCAACTGGGCGTGTGCTCGAGCGGGTCACTGCTCCCGAGGTATCGACGTTCTTCGAGCGGATACATCGCGAACAGGGAGTCGACATCAGAACGAACGCGATGGTTCAGGGCCTGTCCGGTGACCGTGAGGTTCGTGAAATCACCTTGGCCAGCGGAGAATCGATCCCCGCAGATCTGGTCATCGTCGGTGTCGGCGTCGAGCCGAACACCGACCTCGCCGCCGATGCGGGTCTTGTCATCGACAACGGCATCGTGATCGACGATCACACTCGGACCAACGACCCCGACATCATGGCGGCGGGGGACTGCGCGAGCCACGACATGGCCCGTTACGGCCGTCGACTACGGTTGGAGTCCGTCTCGAGCGCAGGAGAGCAGGCCAAAGTCGCTGCGTCGACCGCCTGCGGGAAGTCCAGAAAAATCGAAGCGTTGCCGTGGTTCTGGTCGGATCAGTATCACTTCAAGCTGCAGATCGCCGGCCTCAACACTGGATACGACGAAGTGGTTCTCAGCGGTGACCCCACCCGCGACAGTGATTTCAGTTGCTTCTATCTCCAGGCCGGTGAGCTCATTGCCGCCGACTGCATAGGTCGCCCGCGCGAGTTCATGTACAGCAAACGGGTGATCGCCCAGCGACTCCCCGTCCAACGCGAAGACCTGATGCTCGGCGGACTCGCGCGCAACTGACCGATCCTTCGGTCGTTGTGCACACAACAGCAACCGGTTTGCTCAGAGAAGGGAACATCAGCGATGACCATGACAGACCGCCCGCCCGGAGCACATACTACGCAGCCACCACACGCATACCTGGGAGCAACGGACTTCCTCGACATCGAGCACGAATCCGTGCGGGCGTTCACCGCCGCGGCAATCGGAGATGCGAGCAGCGACCGTGACAAGGCCAGACGCCTCTTCGCCGCCGTCCGCGACCGAATCTGGTACGACCCATACACCGTGTCGGACGATCCGGCCCACTATCGAGCGAGCTTCGTCCTCGAGGCCGGGCGCGCTTACTGCGTCCCGAAGGCGGTGCTGTTGACCGCAGTGTGCCGGGCGGCGGGTATCCCAGCACTGCTCGGCTTCGCCGACGTCCGAAATCACCTGCAGACCGAGACGTTGCGCACGCTGATGGGCGGCACCGACCTGTTCGTCTACCACGGCTACAGTCGCCTCTACATCGAGGGCCGGTGGTTGAAGGCCACGCCGGCATTCAATGTCGAGTTGTGCGCTCGTTTCGGCGTGCCGCCAGTGGAATTCGACGGCGATCGCGATGCTCTCATGCATGCCTTCACCGCAGACGGAGCCCAGCACATGGAGTATGTCCGCGAGCGAGGAGTCTTCGACGACCTACCCTTGAACGCGATCTTGACGGTGCTTCGGCACGCCTACGGCCCCACGATCTTCACGGGCGCTCACCCACTCGATGATGTTTTCACCGGCCGCACCCGGCCGGACGAAACTCCCGGGGATCGAAACCTTCCGCGGGAGTCTCGATGAACACAAGCGGTGAGAACATACGCGCCGAACCCCGTATCGCGGCCGACTGCCGATCGGTCGGAGCTCTCTCCGCGAACAATCGCGATCGTGAACACTCGGACCGCCTCGGACACCTTCGAATCGGGTGAGCCGATACCTGCTGGCAGAGCTGTGCCACATGACTGTCTCGTCGCCGCGGCCGTGGTAAGGCCGACACCGGAAGTTGCACCGAACAGACGAGACTCGCTCTGCCGCTGGAATTGCGGCTGCGGGCGATGAACGACCGATCCGAACGCCTCCCCGGGCACGAGACGACGCGCGATACCCATATCCCTCTCCCGTGTGCGCAGCCGCTACCGCGAGAGCGGGCCGACAGGCGTCTACCGATGTCTCTCATCTATGCAAGGAGCGCAGCAGATGACAAACAACGCACCTCACACCCCCGCCAGGACCGTGGCGATCACAGGTGGAGCTCGCGGCATCGGCTATCAGACAGCGAAGGAGTTGATTCGACGAGGCCACCGGGTCGCCATCGGCGACATCGACGAGGCACGTGCGAAGGAGGCCGCCGCCGAACTCGGGGTGAAGGTCGTCACCCGACTCGACGTCACCGAACCTGACTCGTTCACAACGTTTCTGGACCTGGTCGAACGTGAACTCGGACCCCTCGACATCCTGATCAACAACGCGGGCATCATGCCTACCGGCCACGCCCACGAAGAGGACGATGCAGTAACCCGGCGTCAAGTCGAGATCAACGTCCTGGGTGTCATCTTCGGGACCAAACTGGCTCTTCAGCGCATGCTGCCGCGCCGCACCGGACACATCATCAACACTGCGTCATTGGCCGGCGAGCTCGCGGTACCTGGTTTGGCGACCTACTGCGCTACCAAGTTCGCAGTCATCGGATTCACAGAGGCCGCACGACTGGAGTACCGCAAGTCAGGGGTTCGACTGTCCACAGTCCGCCCGACGTTCACCAACACCGAACTCGTCGCCGGAACCGCCGGCGCAAAGGGATTACGCAACGCCGAGCCGGAGGAAATCGCCCGCGCGACAGCAGATCTGATCGAGAATCCACGCCCCTTCGTCCGCGTCACCCGTCTCGCAGGCGCAATGGTCGCGGCGGTGAAATTCGTCCCCCGGCGGCTGGCGACCGGACTGGGTGCGGCCCTGAACACAGATTCGGTGTTCCTCGCGGACGTCGACATGACTGCTCGCCGAACGTATCTCGACAGAATCCAGAACAGCTGAGCATGCCGACACGCGCGCTCGACCAACCACCCGAAAGGCAGCCACAGTGACCCCCACGACTCTGATCGAGAACTATCCCCACCGGATGGGAGGGCACTGCGGGTCAGGTGCAATGCGAGACCTTCTCCAGTGGCACGGTCTGGGATGGGACGGACCACCCGACGAGGGGTTGGTGTTCGCACTGGGTGGTGATCTCGGTTTGTCCTACCTGCGATCGGACGACCTGGTCCCACCGATGTACCTGGTCGGCCGCGGTGCCGACTTCGAGATCGACTTACCGCGCAGGCTCGGCGGACAAGTCGAGGTTCTCACGACCGACGATCCCGGTGAGGGATGGTCATGGGTTCGCGACGACATCGATGCGGGAAGACCCAGTCTGGTCTGGGCCGATATCGCTGAGCTGCCCTACTTACGGGTGAAACTGCAGATGAGTCGCCACGACATCGTGGTGATCGGCTACGACGAGATCGGGGGGACTGCCTCGGTCGTCGACAACGATCGGGCCGACGTGCAGAAGATCCCGCTCGACGCGCTGGCTCGGGCGCGATCTTCCACCTCGTTCCCGCAACCGACACGTCACTGCACGTACCGAATCACGTGGCCGCAGACACTGCCGCCCGTGTCGACTGCCGCGGCCGCGGCCTTCGCCCGATCCGCCGCCAGCATGCACGCCCCATCGACACCGGGAATAGCCGACCACATACCAGCAGCCGGTGCCGACGGTTTGGCCGCGGTCGACCAGCTGGCAACCGACGTCAAGAGCTGGGTCGACCTTCCGCCCGATGACCTCGAGACGCTGCTGTTCAGTCTCGGTATCTTCATCGAAAAGGCCGGAACCGGAGGCGGGCTCTTTCGTCGGCTTCTCGCCGACGGCTGTACCGAGATTGCACGTCTGACCGGTGATCCCGCTACCGCAGACCTCGCGGTGGCCGCCGATCACTGCGCCCAGGCCTGGACCGAAACTGCCCGCGCCGGAACACAACGCGGTCTCGATGTACGAACACGCGCAGCTGCGGTGGCCGTGTCGGCTGCCAGACTGTCGGAACTCGAGCTGATCCTGGTGGAGTCCCTGGAGTCTGCTTCACGCTCGCTGTCCGCCATCACGAGATGATGCCCACCGTCGTTCGATGGCGCGCGGTACACGGGGCGCATCGCACTGTGCTGCAGCTGTCGTCGCCGACACCGTACGCCCTGGCGACCTCACTGATCGGCTTGGAAGAGTCGATGACCTCTCGGCACAGTTCGTCTTTGAACTCGGTGCTGAAAGATCGACGCGATCTGCTCATGCTTGTAGATCCCTATTCCAAGCGGGTCTAGTGTCCGAATCCCTGGGCCGATCAGATCACGACGCCAGCCACTGGGCTGCGGGGTGGATGACCCTCATCTGCAACCTCGCCGACGTTTTCAACGCGCGGTTCACTTCTGACATAGTGCAGTTTATCTATCGAAACTAACAGCGGTGCAGGCCGAGCGCACGATGACGCGACAGACTCGGCACAATTTTTTTTCACGACAGAGAGGTCCGACCATGAAAAGAGTTCCGGACGAGGTCAGCGGGTCGGCCGGCCCGGCTGTCGAGAACTGGGCGCGCTCGTTCTGGAGCACGAGTTTCGACTCGCCTGATCTACCGCCCCACCACCCCGACTGTCTTGGTTGTGGGCCGCAGAACCCGCACGGCCACGCCCTGTCGGTCCAGCGTGACGAGAACGGCGTGGTGGCTCACCATGTGTTCGATCAACGTCATGTCGGGGCACCCGGGATAGCACACGGAGGCGCGGTGGCGACCGTTCTCGACGATCTGTTCGGCTTCCTGCTCTACACAGTGGGTGAGCTCGCCGTGACGCGGCGTCTCGAGCTCGACTACCTGGCGCCGGTTCTGCTCGGCACTCCATACGTATTGCGTGCTGCCGTTCGGTCTCGTGATGGGCGCAAACTGGATCTCACGGCCACGATGGACGATGCGCAGGGCCGCTCGGTAGCCACCGCTACTGCCCTGTTCGTGGTGGTCGAGGTCGAACACTTCATGCAGTCCCAAGCCCGAGCCCAACTCCGGGCCACGGACACGAATCACACCGAAGAATAGACACCCTGGCCGACCTTCACCGACGTCCATCACCCGCGGTGGCTGTCGTACGGCTGCGTCTACCTGGCGCAAAGACGGCGAGGACGAGTGCCCCAGCGGCGGTCAGCGCCGCCAACGACAGTGTCGCCTGACCACTTCCGTGTACGAATGCGGCTCTGGCGAACTCGGCCAGCGGCTGACCAGCTGGTCCTGCGCGGTCGGCGACCTGTAACGCGGCGGCCAGAGAATCGGCCACCGGACCACGGGCAGGCTCGGGTAGCTGGGGCAGAGCCGGCTGAATGTGCTGAACGTAACCGGCCGCGAGCACGCTACCGGCTACCGCAATCCCAATCGCGGCACCGATTTCGCGAGCTGCGTCGTTGACCGCGGCAGCCACCCCGTGCTTGGCCTCAGGAGTGTCCGAGACGATGGCGAAAGTCGCAGGGGCGGTACACAACCCCAAACCCGCACTCATGATGAGCAAGGGCCACAGCAGGTCAGGGTAAGTCGCCGCGACGGTCAGTCTGCTCACCATCACCAGTCCCGCCGCGATGGTGAGCAGACCTACAGTGGTCATCACCCGCAGCCCAACAATGTTCGACAGCCAGGGTGCAATCACCGAGATCACGATGAGCGGCACGACCATAGGGGTCAACGCCAACGCGGCGGTGAGCGGTCCATAACCGAGAATCAACTGCAGATACTGCACCAACAGCAAGAACACCCCGAAGGTCACCAGAAATTGGATACAGACAGACAGCGCGCCGGCACCGAAACCACGGCGGGCGAACAACCGGACATCGAGTAGGGGTGCCGAGGAACGTAGTTCTACGACGACGAACACCGCAACCGCAAACAAGCCCACCGCAGTGCTGATGGCGACGAGCGAATCCGACCAGCCACGGGCCGGAACCTCGATCACAGCGAAGACGATCGCCCCGACCGCGACAACTACGGTCACCGCGCCCACCCAATCGACCGGTGGATGCTCCTGCTGGCGGGACTCCGCGATACTGCATGCCAACCCGGCCAGAACCGCTCCGGCGACGGTCAACCCGACGAACACCGAGGTCCACGACCACTGCTCGAGCAGCACACCAGCCCCGAGGATGCCCAGGACCGCCCCGGATCCAGCAACCCCGGCCCACACACCTACAGCGCGGCCGCGATGCGCCGGTGGAAATCCCGCGGTCAGTATCGACAGCGTCGAGGGCATGACCAGCGCCGCACCCGCCCCAGCCAACGCGCGAGCAGCGATCAGCCACGCCGGGTCGGCGAGAAACAAGGGCAATGCCGACGCGAAAGCGAACAACGCCAACCCCGCCACGAGCACCCCCCGGCGACCGTACCGGTCACCGATCGCACCGGCAGGCAGAACGAAGCACGCCAAAACCAACGTATAACCGTCGACTATCCAGGTCAGTTGGGCTTGCGTCGCCCCTGTCGCGACCGCGATCTGGGGCAACGCTGAATACAATGCTGCCATTGCGGCCACCACCAACGCGACTGCCATGCACGACACAATCAACATCCACCACTGGGCACCGCTCCATCGAGCGACGCTGGCAGAGTCGGATCTACGTTCGTTCAACGGCCAGCCTCCCAGTTCGAGACTGATCGTCTCGGTTCGAGACTATTAGTATCACAACTCTGCGGGTGTGACAGAATGATCAATCGAGGACATGTCTTGTCAGTCAAATGGAGCGGAGCCCGTTCATGGTCGACCCTCTCGTTGCAACCGAGGGCTCGGCCGACCCCCGGCTGGCGCGCTCACGTAACCGGTTACTCGAAGCGGCCGGTCAGCTGCTGTCCACCGGCGGTGTGGAGGCGGTCACCGTGGAGGCGGTCACCCGCATGTCGAAGGTTGCACGTGCCACTCTGTACCGACATTTCGGAAGTACCACTGACCTGCTCGCTGCAACCTTCGAGCGACTATTACCCCCAGTCGACACCGATATCGATACCGGTCCGCTACGTGAACGTCTGATTTCGTTGCTCACCACCCAAGCCGACCTCATCGACCAAGCTCCGGTGCAGATGACCACGCTGGCCTGGCTGGCAATGGGGCCCGTCAACAGCGGCGACGCCAGCCGGCGCGATCTCGATCCTGGCGCGGTGGTCTCGCTTCGGGCCCGTGTCATAGAGCAATACCGCAGGTCCCTGGATCAGATCCTGACGGCGCCTGACGCTCGCGCTGTGCTCGGCGAGATCGACACCACCTTCGCCCTCATTCAGCTCCTCGGACCGATAGTGTTCGCTCGCCTCACAGGACTGCGCCACATCCACGCCGACGACTGCATCCAAATCGTCGACAACTTTCTCGCCGCCCATGCCGCAAGTGTCCGATCGAGCACTTCGCGCGACAACAGCCGTCCATGGCCGGCCGCGGCGCTAGACCCGCAGCTCACCGACGGCCAGTAAAACTTGATGGGAAATTTCACCATCAATGCGCTATCCAGTCAGGGATCGCAGCGCTCACTGGATAAGGCCGGACGTGTGCTCGAGAACTCGGAGTTGCACTGCAGTGCACTTCTGACATCGTGCAGCCGTCTTCTGAAACTGACAGTCACGCCACAGTTCGAGTCCGCGAAATGACTCGATCCTCTCGAGACGACGGCGCTGTTGTGACAGCACTGCGTCGGCGCGGACCTCGACGACTGCCAACACAAGTGCGCGCTTTCCGGCGAAGTGCTGGTAGAGCTGTGACTTCGAGGTTTCGCTCGCGGCCCGGACGTCGGCCAGGGTCGTGGAAGCAACACCGCGCTCGTACATCAACTGATCGGCCGCATCGACGATTCGTGCCTTCGTTGCGGCACCGCGCGTGGTCAAGCGGCGCGGGCGAGAGCCGCTAACGCTGTCGGTCATCTCCCCAGGCTAACTACACCGGTGTCGAGATCAGGGCTTCGCGGCCGGGCCGGGCCGAAAGATGGCCCGCGCCCGACCGGACGACCGCTACGCTCCCGCGCCCGACGAACTCCGATCAGGCAGCACCCAACCATCGCGGGGGAAGTGGCAGGTGTAGCCGTTCGGATATTTCTGCAGGTAATCCTGATGCTCGGGCTCAGCCTCCCAGAAAGGGCCGATCGGCTCGATCGTGGTGACCGCCTTACCTGGCCACAAACCCGACGCGTCCACATCGGCGATCGTGTCGCGGGCGATCCGCTCCTGTTCCGGTGTGACGGGGAAGATCGCGGACCGGTAGCTGGTGCCGCGGTCGCCTCGCTGTCGGTTCAGCGTGGTGGGATCGTGGATCTGGAAGAAGAGCGCCAGGATGTCGCGATAGGTCGTCTCTGAGGGGGCGAACACGATCTCGATGGCTTCGGCGTGGCCCGGGTGGTTGCGATACGTCGGATGCTCGTTATGTCCGCCGGTGTATCCGACGCGGGTCCCGAGTACCCCGGGATGACGGCGGATCAGGTCCTGCATCCCCCAGAAGCACCCGCCGGCCAGGACGGCCGTTTCCGCTGTCGCGCCGCTCGTGATCGTCTCGGTGTTGTTGATCTCGTTGGTCATGAGGCCGCTCCGTTCGAGGAATTTTGGTCGGTGTCGAACAACGTGGCGAAGTCGCCGTACCCTTCTTCGACCAGCCTGGAAGCGGGTACGAAGCGCATTGCGGCCGAGTTCATGCAGTACCTCTGGCCGCCGGGTTTCGGTCCGTCAGGGAACACGTGCCCGAGGTGGCTGTCGGCACCTGCCGAGCGCACCTCTGTGCGGCTCATCCCGTATGTCCGATCCACCTCGGTCGTAACGGCGGCGGCGTCGATGGGGGCGGTGAAACTGGGCCATCCTGTGCCGCTGTCGTATTTGGCGGTGGACGAGAACAGCGGCTGACCCGAGACGATGTCGACGTAGATGCCCGGTTCGTGGTGGTCCCAGTACTCGTTGCGGAACGCCGGCTCGGTCCCGCCCTGCTGCGTCACCCGAAGTTGCATGTCGTTGAGGCGGCTGACCGACTCAGGAGTCTTGCGGTAGTCGTTCGTCATCACGTGGGCTCCTCCTTGCGAATGGCGCGGCGGCCGCGCCATCGTATCGTTTAACGGACCTATGGGTCCAGATATTCCTGGCTATCTGCCGTAAGCTCCAGGCTGGATCGAAAGTGAGAAACCCGTTGGAAAAGCAATATTCGCCGCGAAAGTCCTAGGTTTTCCGATATATTCCAGTCACAAAACTGGACCCCAAAGTCCATATTTGGGTACTTAAACAGGAAGGGGACCGTGAGCTGCGCGAGGACCCGCGCCGAGGGCGTTCGCCGAGGAGCTCAACCGTTCCCCGACACGGCTGTCGGAGCACGACTCCAGACTTCCGGTCCAACTCGACGCTCGGTGATATGAAACAGTTTTCGGTTCCGTTCGCGTAGGCCGCGGTAGTGAATGCCCGAGGAAAGGTGCAGTCGTGGGAGTTATCAACAGTGGTTTCGGAAATCAGCGAAGGTCCACCGACGCTCGACTGCCCCCCGGGCAGACCCTCGCCCACGACTGGCCGGTGCTCTCGATAGAACCGACGCCGGCAATCGACGAGAGCCAATGGAGC
Organism: Rhodococcus sp. 05-2254-6; assembly: GCF_002258565.1. Classification (NCBI taxonomy): domain Bacteria; kingdom Bacillati; phylum Actinomycetota; class Actinomycetes; order Mycobacteriales; family Nocardiaceae; genus Rhodococcus; species Rhodococcus sp. 05-2254-6. The sequence goes on along the minus strand of NZ_NOZF01000060.1, from coordinate 110,204 downwards.
TTTACGATCACGACCGAGGACAAAGTCGCACACCGGTGGAACTGGCATGAGCTGCAGAAGGTGGGCGTCGAGAACATCGTCACCGATATTCACTGCGTCACTCACTGGACCAAGCTGGACATGGCCTGGCGGGGTGTTTCGTTGGACCTGTTGTTCGACGATGTCGAGACCAGCTGCGACTACGTGATGGTTCATAGCTCCGGCGGTTACACCACGAACCTGCCGCTCGAAGATCTCCTCGATGGGCAGGCCTGGATAGCCACCGAGGCGGAAGGAGAACCACTCACACCCGAACATGGCGGTCCGGCCCGACTCCTGGTGCCCCACCTCTACTTCTGGAAGAGCGCGAAGTGGGTTCTCGGAATGGAGATGTTGCCCTCGGACGAACCGGGGTTCTGGGAACAGAACGGCTACCACCTTCGGGGCGACCCATGGCGGGAAGAGCGCTACTCGTGACAACCTCGAGCGGCGTCCAGTGGCATCTCGGGCGGGTGATCAGTCGGCGTTTCGAGAATCCATCGGCCGTGCGCCTCGAATTGGATGTGCCGACGTGGCCCGGTAACGACGCCGGAGCTCATGTGGATGTCCGGCTCACGGCACCGGACGGATACCAGGCGTCTCGGTCCTACTCTCTTGCGTCCTCGGGTGAGTCAACTCGCGTGGTTCTGATGGTCCAGGAACTGCCCACGGGCGAGGTGTCACCGTTTCTCGTACGTCACCTCGCGGAGGGTGAGGATGTCGAGGTGCAAGGACCTCTCGGACGCTTTTTCGTCTGGTCCCGCTCCGATACCGACCGCTCTCCTATCCAGCTCATCGCGGGCGGATCCGGAGTCGTGCCGTTGTTCGCGATTGCGTCCGCACGCGAACGCGAGGCGGACAGCTCCGACTGTCGGTTGTTGTACTCGGTCCGCAGTCCGCGAGACGAGATGTTCGCCGACGAGCTCGTAGGGTTGACACGAACTACCGTCGACATCGTGCACACCCGACAGTCCGCACCTGGATTCCAGGAGGGCGGGCGGTTGACCCGGAATACGATCGCCGAGCGGACGTTCGCCGCATCACGGTCTCCGCGCGTATTCGTTTGCGGGCCATCGCCGTTCGTGGAAGCCGTCACCGGGTGGCTTGTCGACCTCGGCCACGATGCAGCGCGGATCCGTACCGAACGATTCGGCGGCAGTTCGTGACTCGAGTCGATGCAAACAGGCACGTCGCCGGGTCGTCGGTATCGGCCTCCTGCCTCAGTTCACCGGAGCGCTGCATTCGCTGCAGACCGTCGGAGAAGTGGCGCTGCCACGCGTCGAAGCCGTCGGCCAGATCCTGCCGGGCCGTCTCCGGAGGGACCGGCGGCTCGTTGGCCATTGATCCGGAAGGGCAACTGTCCGTCTCCTATTTGCAGTCATCACCTTCACAAGTGCGTTCAGGCTCGACCGAAGCATGTAAGGCTCGATCTCGTTCCCATTGTTCGAGGGCGGTGGTGACCGCGGAACCGATCGAGTGCAGGTCGGCCTCGGTGTTCTGTGAAATCACGAAGGTCTCGATGTCTCGCGCGCGGTCACGATCGGACTCGCGGCGTTGAGAAAGCAGGATCAGCGGTCCTTGCAAGGCAGCAATGATCGCCAGAACCGTTCCCAGATAGTCGAGCATGGCTGACGACTCCGGATCGAAGATCGGCCGGATGGCGTTGATCACGAACCACGCAAAGATGGACAGCAACATGATCAGCAGGAAGGGCCAGGATCCGGCGACGCCGGCCACCCACGCCGCAGCCTTGTCTCCGGGGCTGGACCGCGACTCCCTGAACATGCTGAGTTGGTGCCCGCAGTGCGGACACGCGAACATCTCTCGGCCGACGGCATGACCGGAGTGCCCGGACATCTCGTGGCCGTGAATACCGGCAGTCTCAGCGGGGGTGACGGTTTCCGGTGACCGTCGGCCTGTTTCCTCTGGCCGCTCATCGCTCATCGTTGCAGTCCTTCCGGTGCGCTCTCGTCCGCAGTGAACGACTCTTCGACTGCCTGCACGCGGAAGCTACTGTGCCAGCTTTTTGTGGACCGTCAAGTCCAAATTCTGTTATGTTCGGCTTCGTGGCACCAAGTTTCTGTACTGTCTGCATCGCCTCGAAGATCTGCGGGCCGGAAGCCGGTAGGTCACTGCGCGGCGGCGTAACCTCATGACATTGCCCAGCGACCCTTGCCCGCGATCGCACGGTTGCCGCACTGAGCCGGGCAGGAAGCTGGCCTTCGATTCGACCTGTTAGGACGACATGAAGAACCCGGCTACGCCACCTTTTCCTGAGCCTCGACCAGTTGCGGATAGGGGCCCCGACGCCTTGAACGCCCAGATCCTCGGCGTCGAGCACTGGAGCCTTCTCGCCGCTCGGGGGGCACTCTGGCAGGAAATCTTCAGTCGCACGGGAACGTTCCTGGCGATTGTCTCGGCATCCGTCGTTGCCCTTTCGTTGATGGTCCAGGCAACTGGATTCGGGCAGAATTTCAGAGTCATTGCCTCGCTCGTTCTACCGCTGGTTTTGTTAGTTGGGTTGTCGACGTACACGAGGTTGCTAGAAGCTGACCTCGAAGATCTTTGGTTAGTCATTGGTATGAACCGTCTGCGGCACGCGTACCTAGATCTGTTGCCTGGCCTCGAGCCGTACTTCGTCACCGGGTATCACGATGATTGGGCCAGTCTCCTCCAGACATACGGTTTCGGACGGCGCATCGGAGTCCTTCATCTGTTCGGCGGATCCGCCGTCATCGTCGGAGTCGTGAACTCCATGATCAGTGGCGTGATTGCAGTGGTGATTGCGACCATTTGTGGTGCCGCGGATTGGCTGCAGATCGTCACCGGTGTCATGGTCGCCGTCTTTGTTGCGTTTATTCTCATCTCGACATTTGTGAAGAGGCTGCGCCGATTCCGGCGGGAGTTTGTTCCCAGGTTCCCCAAGCCCGCGGCTGACTGATCGGTGAACTTCACCTCGTTTCGTCTGCTGGCATTCAAGCGGGGGTCTGCAGGAGCGGGGCCCGCAAATGACGGCGTATCCGTAGTTGCGAAGGAAGGAAGGCTCGAACATGACAACGCTCGGTGGTGTGCAAGTACAGCCTGTCGATCGACGGTCAGGCCGGATACACCGTCGAGTTCGCGCGGTGATCCTGAAGTAATGATCAGTGTGCAGCGTTGAATGCGTCTTCGATAGCAGCGGGAATGCGGCCGCGATCGCTGATCTCGTAACCGTTGTCTGCGGCCCACTGCCGGACAGCTCTGGTCTGAGCCGGATTACGTGTGGCCCCGCTGTTCGAGGGTGCAGCAGATGGAGCCGTGGAGGTGGGGGAGTGCCGACGCTTACGCCCGCCGACGCGGGTCGCGTGCTCGATGTAGTAGCCGATCTTGCGGTGAAACTCGCTGGCGTTCTTTGCCTTCAGGTCTACGAGGTAGTCGACGCCGTTGACGGAGAATTCGATTGTCTCGCCTGATTCGTCGTCGATGACCGAGCCGTCGATATCGTCGACCAATTGGGTGAATATTTTTTTCGCCACGGTTCTATGCGGCCTCTCTCGAATGGAAACACATTGCTGTCGACTGCCACTCTAACCAGACCGAACCCGCAGGCAGATGCACCAGATGAGGAAATGCGTAATAGGCACTTCCTCCCGTGTCGACCACGCCACCGCTACTCGACCTTATTTCGTCTAGTCGACTTGACTAGAAAATGTCCAATCGACTAGACTAAAGTCATGGTTACCGAGCAGCCCACGCGGAAAGTGGTCAAGGCCCTCAAAGCGGCCGGGTTCACCTCGGTCCGCACGGTCGGATCGCACAGCACGTGGGTCTCGGCCGACGGCGCAGTCAAAGTGACTGTGCCCGATGGGCACCGGACGATCTCGCCCGGTGTCTACCGCAAGATCCTCGCAGCCATGAAGGAGGCACAGCAGTGAGCAAAACTTACACGGTGTCGGTGACCCGAGACGGCAAGTGGTGGATGATCGCCGTCCCCGAACTCGACGCCCTCACTCAAGCCCGTCGCATCGACGATGTCCACACCGCAGCGAAAGAACTCATCGCCCTCGAAACCGGAGTCGCCCTCGCCGATGTCGAGATCGAGCAGCACATCCAGCTCGAACCCGGGGGAGAGGATCTCGCGGTCCACATCGCCGAGATCGCGACACAGCGAGCACGTCTGGCCGAGGACGAAGCCCGCGTCAAAGCCAGCACCGAGGCCTTCGCGAAGAAGCTCGCCACCGCTCAGGTACCCGTCCGAGATATCGGATCGCTTCTCGGCGTGACATTTCAGCGAGCCAGCCAACTCGTCAACAATTGACCTGAGCATCGAATGTTCGGTCCCTCGCAACTGCATCGGTTTCACGGTTGTGAACGACTAGAGTCGGTGCCATGCCAACTCTGCCAGAGGGCCAATCCCTGCTCATCCGTACGTACTTCGGCGATGACGGTGCCTGGGCGCAGGTTGCGCGAGATGCCCAGGCGTCGCACGTGCAAGACAGTGGTTATGAGGCTCAAGCCTTTCTGACGACGGTCGACGACCCGGAGTTTGCCGACATGTCGGTGTCACGCATTGTCGGCTTGGTGGAATCTCCGCCGCCGGACTATCTCTTCGTAGTCGACCAGCGGGCATGTGACGAGCCGGAACATCCAGTGCTCGTTGTGGATACAAGTGCCGATCCGGACGATGAGGCAGCTACTTTTCGGGTTGTACCGAGCAGGCTTGCGGTAATCGAGAACAACTTGTCTATCGCAAATCTGAGCTTCGACGACCTCCGTTCCGGCGCGGACCTGGATGGGGTGTACCGCGGTGCCGGAGCAGTGCAAACTATAGAAAAGCCGCAGGTCCGAAGCGAGGATTTGATCGCCGCAGCAGACAACGCAGACGACTCGCCGACGGTCCAGCAACTGCGAGAGGATCTGAGAAAAAGGTCAGTACCGGTTTGGCCGGCGATGGTCGTCACCGATCTGCGGGACAGGTACGACGCGATTGCAGGAGGGACCTACAACTCGGAACTGACCATCGGATACGACGAGACCCTTCAGGTTCTTGCTCGGGGCGGCTCGGGGTTGGGAATCCACTTCGCGCTCGTCGACAGCTACTGGTCCATCTACCTGGACTCGGACAGTCTGAGCTTGCTGGCCGCCATGAAAGTGATCTATCCGTCGTGACCGCCGCCCGCACGGGATTTTATGAGCGGCCATAAAGACACCAGGGGCGCGCCGGTCCCTGAATCTAGCCAGGGACCGGCTCGCCACGGCGAGCAGGATCAGGAAATGGTGAACTCGCGCGCCTCCGTTACGACGGCTCTGACGACCTGATCTACGACACGGGAACCGCGCCCGGCGCTGCTGCGTCGAACTAGACATGGACCCAGACGAACGCGCCGCCATCATCGACGAGGGCTACGACCCCGACGACCCGGCCGTGCGCGCGGACCTCGATCACGTCAGGCGTCTGCTCGCCGAACATCGCCACCTGACGGCCGACCCCGAACTCTCCCTCGACCACCTCGCGAACGCCGCTAGGGTTCGCGAACCAGGGCCAGCTTCGGGCACACGCAGGTAGTTCGACATCGAACGTATGTTCGCATAGATTGAGGGCACTGATCCGTTCGGCGAAAGGTCGCACTCATGGCCGGTATCGCCGACACGATCCCCGACCTGACCAACCTGGACAAGGCTGCACAGCTCGCCGCTCTTCGCCGCAGCATGGCCGCGATCCCCGGACGCCGCGACCACGCACCAGTCGACTCCGACGACTCGCCCGCATTCGCCCCCTCGCAGCCGAACGCGCAGGCCGCCGCGACCGACGGCGATGAGCGGGCCCTGAGCGGCCCCGTGCGCTCACGAACCCTCAAAACCCTGCCGGTGCCCATGCCGCTGTCGGAACTGCTGCCACGCGGCGCGCTGGCCCGTGGAACGGCCCTGTCGATCACCGGTGCCGGATCGATTCTCGTCGGACTCGTCGCCACCGCCACCGCGGCCGGCCACCACGTCGCCCTGATCGGTCAACCCAAGTTCGGGCTCCTCGCCGTCCACGAACACGGCGGGGACTTGTCGAAGATCGCCCTGATCGACCCCGGTCAAGCAGACCCTCTCGACGCCGCCAATATCTGCATCGATGGGATCGATCTGGTCATCAGCACCGTCCACGGTCGCGACGTACCACCGACCCGCGCACGTGCCCTGCTGGCCCGAAACCGCACTCACGCAGGGGTATTCGCGATCACGGACGGTCGAATGCCTGGTCTCGATCTGACGATTTTCTCTCGGCCGGTCGGCTACGGCGGCATCGAGCAAGGCAGGGGCCGCATCGGCTCGATCACACTCGAGACCACCGTCCACGGACGCGGAATCACCCAGCGCACAGGCCGCTACACCCTCACCGCACCGATGTTCGGCGAACACGGCTTGCGCTGGGCCCCCGCGGTCACCGACGCAGTCGCCGAACATGGGCCGCACCGATTGGCGGTCGCACAATGACCCCCGACCTGTACGAGAACTGGCCCGTGAGCTTCGATCCCCCCACGCGCCGCATCGTCGATCCACCTCGGAGAGTCCTGGTCAACATATTGTAGACGGGGTTTGCCTCTGACCACTGTGCATCCGATTAGTCTCCCGCTGTTTCGGGCCATCACCAACGAGGTTCGATACCTGCCCGAATCAGGCTCGGACCATGAGCTGCCGCTGTAGCGGAGCCAACGCGGATGAGGATTTGGCCCGTCGACAGCCAAGACAGGCTAAAACGTCAGTGCAGTTCGGGAATAAGGCATACACCCCCGAACTGCACTGGTGGGACGTGAAGATCAGCTTCCGGTCCAGTCGACTGAAGTCACACACACCTACCTTGGTGGCACTGGCGGTTCGGAGCTGACGGGCTCCGATTCGCGGTTCGGATCGAACGGAATCTCGTTGTCGATGGCATCTCGCATTGTTGCGACCGGCGCTGGCTCATCGGTTGATCGCCGCGCAGTTCCATCGCTGACGGCAGCAACTTCCTCTGCTGACAACGTCACTTTGCCCGCGCGTGGAGCGACCGTGTACCAGTTTTCGGACGGCAAGAAGCCAGCCGACATAAGGTATGTTGCTCCCGGCTCGATCAGTGGGTCATCGTCCAGTAAGTACAACGTACCGTCGGTGCCATACCCGCCTTGCTGATTGACGAGTATTTGGCCCGCGACGTCACCCTTTAGGGTCTGAAGCACCTCAACAGAAAACTGCGTCTCGGGAAACGGCCCAACTGCCTTCGTACCGACTTGCTCAATCACTGTTCCGACGAAGACCGCGTCGGCCCAACCGGCAAGCTGCTGAGGGTCTGTCACATCGAAAGCCGAGTCCATTTCCACTGCTTGTGTGCGCGTAGTCACGCTGGCAGTCGCGCCAGCATCTCCAGGTTGCGTGCCTGCCGAAGTGCTGCAGCCAACTAATACAATGCAGGCGAATAAGCTCGCAACGCCCACCCTGCCGTACTTTGATCCTAAACTTCTGACCTTCATCATGTCATCCCCAGAGTTGACGGTAGGCGGCTTGATCCATGAACTGCGGCGCAAAAACCGATGAGTTTGAAATCGGATCCATCAGCTGACTTTTGCAGTTGTGCGCCAAACCGAGCGCATGACCCATCTCGTGTGTCATAACGTTCCGTTGATTACTGGCGTTACCGAGCTTCGCTGTATTCATTTGAATAGTGTCCACCCCAAAGTCGGTGTTGCTGTATAGCCCGGCCCATGTGACGTCCGGACGGTTGGCGTCGGAAATTTCCACATTAGTGAGCGTCGGGTTCACAGGGTCATAGGGGGTAACCTGGACGCTCCCAAGTGCATTCCAAGCAGTGGATGCCTGCGAAATTGCGGTCGTGTATTGGGAAGATGACTGATAGGTGAGTTTGGAGAAGAGGACCGAGCTGTAGCCCAATGTCGGCGGCTTGCGTCCTGACGTCAGATACTGGCCGTTCTGGAAGTTCTGTCCGGAAGCGCCATATGACTCGTAACCATCATTGGACGTTGTTCCATCTTGACACAGGTACTCATCACTGCTCGGGAAGCCCAAGGGTCCAAGCTCGTAATTCTGCGCAGCCCACTGATCGCGAATGTTCCCCCAGGTGGCATAGGCGGATGTGGCTCCGAACTTGTATGTAATCGCGCCGCCCTGGAAGTTGTTGTATCGCCCGCCCGAAGCAGGGCTCTCACGTGTGACCGGGTAGCCGAGTCGTCCACGTTCGTCGCTTCGCTTCTCGTATTGATACGGGCCGTTGACATACGTTCTGTACTGACGCGATGGCAAATTGAGCCACTTGTTCATGATCAAGCCGCCGATTTGACGACCTTTATTTGGGTCGACATTTGGCGACCAGTAAATGCGATTCGTGAACCCGAATTCCTGCCACCGCCCCTCGTTGCTGTTTCCTGCCCAGAGCTCGCCACTGGTGGGTTCTCCGATACTCGAGGTGCCGCCTTGGCCGTATTGGTTAGCGCCCGAAAGGAAATCGATAAATTCGCGTTCGATGGAGCCGAGGACCCACTGGTTGTTGCGAAATTGATCGGCGTTCGCAACGCCAGGTGTAGAAACTAGCAATGCAAGGGATGTAATTAACGCACCGATAAGTGACATTCTTCGAGCGACAATTTAGTTTCGCGTCCGATGCTGCCTGAAGCGGACATTGATCAATGGGCTTGGATCGCCAATATGCGACTTGAGAGGTAACCTGCTCGGTTTCATGGAGCTCCCACAGTGAAGGGCATCAAGGACGAACCGAACAGTACGGTCAGTTTGCCCACCGTTGGAGAGGCACGCGAACACGAGTTTGGTCACAATTCGGTCACCGTGACCGCCGCCAACTCGACGGCGGCTAGACTTCGAACGCATGAGCAATACAGGTTCTCGGTGGCTACGGCCAGCTGTCCTGCTGGTTCTAGTCGGCGTCTTGCTCGTTGGTGTTGCTTTTGGGGCGACCAGCCAGATTGGGCTCGGTCGCTCGGCCTCAGAGATTTGCGAGAATGCTTATCCGGGGGCTGTCGACGTCGAGTCCAGTCGTCCCCTTCTACCGCTGGTCGTCGTGCGTTGCGCTGCACAGGATTTTGACACGCGTGTGGAGACTCATGAATTTGACCCGCTGTCAACGCTTGTCCTCATGGCTGGGATCGCAAGCATTGTCGTTGGTGTATCTGCCGTCCGACGTCAAAAGCTGAACGAGTCATCTCAAAAAGGACAGCGGTGAACATACTCGGTGGTCTGGTCTGATTCGCTGTGTGAGAACTCGAATCAATTCTGGTCAGAGGATACTTCCTCCCCGACGCCAGTATCTTGCAGCTTTATCGAGGCTTAGCGGTCCTGCCGGCCACACGCGCCCACGACAGCGTCCGCGGAGTTCGAGCGTGACTGCAGGGAGATCACCCCTGACGTTGTTTCCAGTTCTTTCCGTAGGGCGTGGTTGTCGAGTGTTAGCCGCTGGATGACGGCCAGTGCGAGGGTGAGGTCTTGAGTCAGCGCCGCGTTGTCTCGTTGCACGCGCTTGTTGGAGGCAAGGAGTTCGGTCCGGTCGTCATGCCGTGTGGCGACGGGAGCTGCGACGGAAGCGGCTCTGAGTTCGGCAGCGATAGCGGGGTAGTGCCGCCAGAAGGTTGCGTTGGACAGACCCAGTCGACGGGCAAGGCCGATGACAGTGGCGCGGCCGCCGGCCGATGCTGCGTCTTCGAGGTGCTCTGTCATCACTCGACGGACGTCCTGCTCGCTCGGGAGGTCGATGCGTTTACTCATCGGATTGAGTTCGGATCGTGTCGGTCGACGAACTGATTTATCTGCTCACTCCGTTGCCGTAGTCGATGCTGCAGCAACGGAGGCAGCGACGGTGTTCGTTCGAGCTCGCGCTCGATATCGGAGCTCTCCGAACGCAACTCGTCGAGGTTGCCTGAGGTGAGCGCGACGTTGCGGCATTCGAGCGGTCGACAATCACCGAGCGTCGGCGCGTTCTGGCCCGAAAGGTTCTGTGCGCGTGTGCACAGTGCCTTGTCCGGATCGTAGACGCAGGTGGCGTATCGGCCTGGATAGATTGCTGGGTCGAATCGGCGTATCAAGCGGTCGTGCCGACGCCGGTCGGTGACGACCTGTCCTTGGTATCGGATATTCGACTCGAGCTCGCTCAGACGTCGGCGGGCTTCGTCGGCGGCGGGTCCAACGAGATCGGTGTGTTCATGGGTATCGATCATTGCCATCAGACCCTCCCCTCGGGCAAGGGCCACCTCTGACTCGACTTCGGCGCGGAAACCGCTATCCGATGTGCCGGCGTAGCCCTCGAACATCTGGACAGCTTGGTGGCGATATTGAATTGCTCCGGCAATGGATCCGCCGGGTTGGCGTGCGATGAACCAGGCGAGCGTTCGTCTGAACTGGCGGGTTGTCAGCCGCCAGGTTTGGGCATTCACAGCCGGTATGTTCTCTGCGAGACCATGTGCGCGACAATAGCCGTCGATCCAGGACACCAGATTGTTGATGTGGTCGTTCGTGGTCTTGGTCAAATTGACGTGGGCGGCGGTTTTGCCGATCCGCACTGCGGTGCCATGAGTTGAGGGTGCGAACAGCCGGGTTTCGTTACCGGGTTGGAGGAGTTCGAGGACCGCCACGGCGCGGGCGGCCGGAGCGCCGACAACCCAGGTCACTTGCACTCCGGTGGGGTCGCGTTCACCTTTGAACGCGAGGCTGGTCATCATCCACCGGTAGGGCCTGCCGTGAGGGTCACGTTTGACGCTGATGCAGCCCCGCTGCAGATGCTTGATCTCGCTGTCACGCATGCCGGACAGGAACGCAATAATGACGTAGCAGGCTGCGCTCAGCGCCGACAGCAGGTGCAAGATCCCGGCTTGACGATCACGTCGATTGAACAGGATGCGGTCGATCCAGGGGGACCCGTTGATCCGTCCGTTGATCACCACGTCACACGAGACGTCGTTGTCGACCCCGACCAGTCGAGCTGTGTCTTCGATGAGGTGGCGGTAGGTCCGCAAGGTCGTGCGATCGCATCCAAGCATGCGGGACAGGTGGCGAATGCTCGGTTGTCCGTTATGCCCCGGTAGTGGGCGGTCCGCGGCACGGTATTCAGCTATGAGTTGGTCCAGCTCCTCCTTGACCCATCGTCTCGTCTTGGGCGGAATTGACCCTTGTCCCAATCGAACTCGTCGCCACTCGCGGTCTGCCGCGAGAATGTCCGATGCAAACTCATCGACGAATCGCAGACTCCATGTGAGTAGGGGTCCGAGCACCGCCTCCGGAATTCTGGCGGTCGCGTTGTCTGGTCCGCTCCTGTCGCCGGACTCGCTCCAACCATCGATGTGGTACGGGTCGAAAGTCAGCTGATCGGTAACCATGAGTCCGCGGTAGCGATAGAGCGACCGAACCGAACTGCGATAGCGATCACGAACCGTGAGAGTGGGTTGCGTCGCGAGCAAATGCATTTGGTACGCAATCAAATCGGAAGGTTGCAACTCCGATAGCAGCGGCTGGCGCAGGTTGGGTCGCGAGGCGAGCCAGGAGAAGAAGTGGCGTAGCGTGGGCAACATCGAGGCAATCGTTGCTACCTTCGGTAAGCCGCGTCCTCTGGCGGGTGCAGGCCCGCCCAGTAGCCCGATGAAAAGTTCTTTGGCCACGGTGCGATAGACAGATGGCACGGATGTGAAGTCGAGGATCAGAGCAACATGATGTTGCTGAAAGAAAGCTGGACTGAGATCCCAGACGTCGTCTACGAATCGGGAAGCTCGGCTGAGTTCTGTCTCCGGGCGCACCGGCCGCCCGTTCAATACGCATCGTTCGTCGAACGGATGCGACGTCGACGGTTGAGGGTGGGCGTTGGTCATGTTTGCTCCCATGGTGATTCGACGAGATCGAGAAGTGCATCGGTGGGTTTGATCTCCGTTGCCGCCAGGATCTCGGACCGATTGAACTTCGAGAGAACGTCATGGCGGATGGCCGCCCACGTCGGTCCGTATCGGACCCACCAATCGGCCTCCGACAGCTGATCGCGGCGGGCCGCCAGCGCATCGAGCAATCCGAGCAGTCCAGGAAGGTGATCCGGTGTGACCACGCAGTTTCCGCAGTGAAAGCAGTCGAGAAACGATGCGCGACAGCTTCTCCCGGTGGCGGGATGGTGTTCGTGATCCCGGCACGCTGACCAGGCGGTATCGGCTGCGTCTGCATGCGTCGACGGGGTTTCACCATCGGGATCGGTGGTGGAGCGTTCCGGCTGCACGTTCAGTGTGCCTCCGGCAACGTGCAGCGCTCGTCTGTGTGCTGCCAGAGCGCTCGATTCGGCGTCGCTGACGGCAGCCGCGACAACGGTGTGTGCCCATTCCTGTGTTGTCGGGTCTCCGCGTAGATAGTTCCGGAACAGAACCGGGATGGTGTTGCTCCGGGCAGCGGACGGGAGGTGACCGCCGATCTGTTTGGTACGGCGCACGTCTGCCGTGGTCTTGATCCGGTTGCCGGTGACCGCAAGCGGAGCCGGGGGCGTTCCGTCGACGACGTCAGCGTGGAGGCAATGCCGGGTGCGCCATCCGGCAAGGTTGATTGCTGTTGCGGTCAGTTCGCGAGCGAATGGGTCGAAATGTTCTTCGATACCGCGAAGGCCGGTGTTGTGGCCGCTACGCCAGATCGACCAAACGGATGCGCTGCCAGAAGTGTTCCTGCTGCGAGTGGTCAGTTCGTGTAGCAGTAGGTAGAGACCGCCGGGATAGTGCAGTTCGCGACCCGGTGGCCCGATCTCCCACGTCGCGGTCTCGAACCATCGGTGATTGCCGCGGCGGCGTTTGATGACACGAACTTCGACGGCGCGTGTCTCCAGGATTCTGTGTTCCCAGGGGAGCTCTTTGATGGTTTCGATATTGCGGCCGGTCAGCGCCACCATCAACACGAGCATCGGCGCGAGGTCCCGGATCGTCATATAGAGCCGGCTCGCAAGCTCCAGTCTGACAACGTGCGCGCTGAAGCTCCGGCTCGGGGGTACGACTCCTGATTCCGCAATCGCGACGAGCTCTTTGTCGCCCTCCAAGCCTTCCCGTTCACCCGTTTGTCCTATTGCAGCTTCCGAGAGTCGAATCCGATCGCGCAATGCGGTGATGTCAGACCGAGCGGCTGAGAGAATACGATCGAACTCTCCGTCCGAGTAGCCAGGTTGGCCAATCCGGGTCTGCCCGATCTGGCGGCAGGTGTAGTCGATCACTGATGAATTCACCGTATCGACCAGCGGTGGCAACGTCAGGAACTGTCCGAAAAGTGCGATGCCTCGCCAGGCGTAGACGTCCTTCTGCGTTACTCTGCGCTGGTTGTAGACAGATTGGAGGTGGGCGGTCTCCAGCAACGGTGGTCCGGTCGGCGGATCCCGCAGTTCCGAGAGGGATCGCAGCATGGATCGCACCCTCGTAACCAGTCCCTTCGCTGAGCTGAGCGTTCTGCTGCGTCCTGTCGGCCCGAGGGCAAGGGACAGAGCCTCCGCAACTGCCGTGTGCCAACCGGGCAGCGCCATCTTCGCGACGTCCACCAGCAGAGTCCGGCCGTCTTCACCATAGAATCGGACCGTAAGGCCGGAGGCGATGGCGTGTTCGCCTTCGGTCGGTGTGTACAGGCCAGATGGGAGCATCGCGCGGCGCCCGGTCCCGGTACTGCCGCGACCGCTCACTGCGTTTTGTTCTCAGTGGCGACGTCGAAGACATCGAGTGGAGTGTCGCGGGGATCTTCCCATGTGTTGGGCACCAACATCATTCGCGTTTCCATTTCCAATTCCGACAGCGCGTGTAAGTAGATCTGTGTTGTCACCACGGAGCGGTGCCCGAGCCGACGTCGCACCCAGTCCAGAGGGTCACCGAAGATCTGTGTCCATTGCCCTCGCTGTTCGGCAGTCATCTCAGTCATCGCGCTGATATGTCCGCGCTGAAGCTGTTCCAGAGTCACCACCGCGAACGTGTGCCGCAGGAGGTGAGCATGTGCAGACAGAGGAACTCCTGCTCGACGACACCGTGTGTTGGCGACTGCGAACATGTCTTTCCAGGTCGAGACCGCCATGGGGGTGCCGAACTCCGACAGCCAGAACGCGGCCGGCGTCAAACCATCGGGCCCGTCGATGAGCAAACGGCGGCGCTCGTCGGCATCGAGGTTGGAAACTTTCACGGTCGATCTCAGACCGGACCGAGTCTGCACGACGACCGGCGAATGCGGATCAGGGATCACGAGCGGGCGGCGAACCTGTTCGTACCGTCCGCAGGCGCGTGCGCGGTCGACGACCTCCGCGCGATCGAGTGTCACGTACCCGATCAGGTCGGCGATCACGGATTCAGGAACGTAGACCCGGCGGGCCGAACGACCTTTGGAGATGGCCGTCGGCAACCAAAAACGTTGATAGCCCCCCAGACTGCGAGCTGCGGGCACATCGAATACCGTCAGCGCCGCTTGCTCGGACAACCGCATCCCGGTGCGCACCATCAAGTCGCAGAATGACGCGTTGCGCGCCGCCCAGCGACCGCGAAACCCGGTGTCGTGGACACCGTCGGCGCGATATCCGCGAATCCCGACATCGCGCCACAAACGGTAGGACTGGGGTGGGAGCCACTCGATACGATCCGTCGCGGCATCGTGCGAGTAGGTTGCCGGTGTTGTGGTCGAAGAGTCATGACGGACGAAGCCCGCGCCGAACGGTGTTGGCTGTCGAACTCTGTGCGGCACAGGGTTTGTCAATATGTGGCCCGCGCGGACCTGCCATTGGTAGAACTTGTCGACTGCGGCAACCTCTCGGTCCCATGTCGCACCTTGTATGTGCGGCCCTTGGGGGTCGATCCTGCGCCAGCGCCAGTACGCCAGATGGTCAGCCTCGTTGACGTCGCGCCAACGAGTTCTGTCTCGTGAGACAGCAACGAAGTTCAAAAACGCGGCTAGATCGCGGGCGTAGCCCACCTGGGTGTTGCGCGCCTTCGTCTGCATATCGACTGATCTGAAGAAGGCATTTAGTTCGACGTCGTACTCGAATACCGGGTCGATGAGGAACGGCGTGCCGGCCACCAACTCTGGCCGCGCGAACCCAGGCCACTCCAAATTTGTGTCCGGAACCGCTGGCCGCGGCACCAACTCGTGTGGAGTGATACAAACACGCCAACCAGGTTTCGGCATGGTGGGCAACAGTACGTGGACATCTGTCCATCCGTGCACAAAACATAGCGCTCACCGTGGCAGGCTCGTCCGGAGGATCCTTCCGCGACGGGACGCCTCTCAAGGTCCGCTCGGAGGGACTCGCGATGGATACAAAATCGCCCGGACTGCTTCATGCGTGGGCGAAAACCGCTCGTGGACAGTGGATTTGCTGTCTGAGCTTCGATATACCGATCGGCAACGGCAAGGGATTCCTTCGCCTCCATCAACAGTGGTGCCCCGCCGAAGCCGCAACCCCAGTCAGCTGAAGCACGCTCTAATTGTCAAGATATGTTGACGGACAGAATACGTCAAGATATCTTGACGTTATGGAATCGGAGAAGGTCCTCACCCCGACCGAGCTGACCGAACTCTACGTCCAATACAAGGACGCTCTCGTCGACGTCGACCTAGCCGAGATGGTCCACGAGCAGGGGCGCAAGGACGCCGGGACGTGGACCGTGAACGCCCAACGCCGCATGGACGACGCGGTCTCCGATGTCGACGCACTCGAGATCAACGCCTTCCTCGCCTCGACGATGATTGCCGACCGCTACGCCATCATCGGACGCCTCCGGACCCAGGAGCGGCCTGTCCCATGGTCGAAGATCGGCGAGATCCTCGGCATGAGCAAGCAAGCCGCCCAGCAGTGGTACGACACCTACAACCTGCGCCCCCGTATCGAGAACCCCACCCGCCGCACCGACCCGGCGTGAGCCGCAGGCTCGATCATCCTGCGCTGTAGGCGAATCGAGTGGGTATGGTGCCGCCGTTCGACGCCCGCAACGAGACCGCTCGGATTCGCACAGGAATCGAAAACCGTTGCAGGACTTGACAATACAGCGTGACGCTGTAAGGTTGGGGCATGGGAGAAACCGAGCAGAACCTCACGGCAGTCACCTCCGAATACGGCGACGAACGCCCCGAACGCGGCCTGGGAGTGTCCATCCGACGGGGCGGCATCGAGGTCGAATACATCGACGCGCCCGGCATCGAGAAGCACGCACCGATGGACTGGACCCCGGACACGGCGCAGGTCCTGCTCGCCCGTCGCGGATACGCGGTCACCGGGCGATGGGTCGACATCAGCGACCCCTGTGCAGAAGATCCGATCTGGGAACTACCCGTCGTGAAGACCGCCGACCGCTGACCCTCGCTCGACCCTCCACCTGCGAACGGGCACCGGGCAGCTGATATCTGCCCGGTGCCTCACCTGCACACACTAACCAGGGAGACCACGATCATGACCACCACCATGGCTGCACAATCGGCACCGACCTCGACCGGCTACACCCTCGTCGACGCCGACCCGCACGCCCTCGACATCACCGCCAACGTCCGCGACGGCGTAGACATCACCGCCGACCCCGAGTTCGTCGCCTCCATCGCCGCCCACGGTGTCCTCCAGGCGGTCTCGGCGGTCCGCCGCGCCGACGGAACCTTGGTCGTCCACGACGGACAGCGCAGAACTCTCGGGGCCCGCGAAGCCGGTCTCACCTCGATACCGGTGATGGTGCGCGAGCAGTCCGACGACGAGAAGGCCGCAGGGATCGAACGCATCACCGAGCAGGTCGTATCCAACGACCAGCGCGAAGACCTCACCACCGGGCAACGCGCCGCCGCCGTCACGGGCCTGCTCGACCTGGGCCTGAACGTGCAGAAGGTCGCGACAGCACTGCACGTCCCCAAGTCGTACGTCGAAAAGGCCGGTCGAGCAGGACGATCCGAGCGCGCTCGCCGCCAGCTCGACGACCGGCAACTCACCCTCGAAGGGGCTGCGTTGCTTGCTGATCTCGAAGCCGCCGCACAGGCGGAGCCGTGGATCACCGAGGCAATCGAGCAGATCTTCGACAACAGATTCGGTTTCGAGTACCGCCTGGCCACCCTCCAGCGCCGCATCGACGAACGCGCCGAGACCACCTTCGCCGCAGCCGATTACATCGCACTCGGCTTCACGTTGCTCCACGACGAACCGTCCACCAGCGAGGGGGAGTGGTACTCACTCGCGGACCTGCGCACCGCCGACGGCGCGGCAGTCCCGGCCGACGCCCCGGAGCACGCACCGCACTTGTGGCACGTCTACGTCCACGAGACCGGCACCGTCTGGGTCGACAAGACGACCCGCGAGGAAGTCGCCGAGGACGACATCGACTTCGACACCGAGGACGACGACGCCGCCGAGGCGTACGAGGAGCTGCGGCACGCGAACACGGTCGAGAAAGTGACCGCCTGGGGGTGCGAGTTCTTCCTGCGCCACGACCACGTGTCTGCGGCCGGCCTCGAACTCGCACCCGAGAAGATCGCCGCCGTCGGCGCAGAGGGCGGCGACGCCGAGGACGGATTGACCCCGGCGCAGCGCACAGCCGCGCGCGCCGAAGCCGAACGCATCGAGACCGAACGCGCAGAACGCCGCAAGGTGAAAGCCCTCAACCGTGCCGGAGCCACCGCCACCGAAGCCCGACGTGCATTCCTCACCGGTCTGCTCGCAGGCAAGACCGCCCCGAAGAACGCCACCAAGTGGATGGTGACCGCGCTGGCGGCTCATGGCGACGTGTTCACCGAATCCAAGTGCTCGGAGCGGTACGGCGAGATCATGGGTTCACCGCTGGGCGAGGTCGACCGTAAGGCAACCGGTGCCACGCCCGCTCGCGCCGAGGTGTTGCTGCTTGCCCGTGTGCTCACCGCGTTCGAGGCCCGCCTGACGGGACCGCAGGACGCCAAGGACTACTGGCGGTTCTCCTCGAAGCACTACCGAGGCATGGTCGGCATCGACAGCTACCTGACCTTCCTCGCCGACAGCGGGCACACCCTGACCCCGGTGGAGCAGGCCGCGATCGGCAACATCACCGTCGACGCCGCGTACGCCGCCGTCGACGACGACGCCTAACCATCCGCTGGAGCGTCGCAACCAGCACGGCAGGAAGGCCCCGACCATCACGCCGATGGCCGGGGCCTTTCTGGTTCGTCAAGATATGTTGACGCGCGCAGGGGTGAACCGGGAACGCCGAACGGCGATCAGCGTGGGTACAGGTCGGTTCGTGCACCACTGCCGGGTCGGCCTGCGATCCACGCCTCGATGTCCTCCCGCGAATACAGCGGAGTGCGCGAGAGGTGGCGGGCAGGTTTCGGGGCCTGGCCACGAGCGACGTATGACCGCCACGTTGAGGACGCGATCGCTTTCCCGGTCGAGGCCTCGATCAGTGCCAGAACCTCCGAGAGGGTCAATTCGGTATCGGTCACGGTTCCTCCGATCCCCGCACGAGCATGATTGTCGACATACCCGCACCTTACAGCCCCACGCTGTAAGTACTCCGCCGAACCCCTTGCAACCATACAGCGTGACGCTGTATGGTTTGGGTATGACATCGACACGCACCGGCGAGATCGAATACGGTTGGCAGGCAACGCTGTTCACGTCTTGCGCATTGCCCGGGTGTACTGTTCCGGTCGCTACGCCAGGCGATGTGTGTCAGTCCTGCCGCGCAGCGTTCGGGGACATGCTGAACGTACGAACCGGCGGATTGGCCGTAGATCCGGAGCAGGTCCGCGCCGACCTCGCTGTCCGTGATGCGAGCACCCGTGAGCAGTACCGCGCACAGGCCGCCACCGTGGCTGCCGCGCAACAGGTGTCGACCCGCAAGCGCAACCAGATCTGCTGGCTCTGTGAAGAGCGACGGACCTGCACCTCGACCGCCGGGCGCTGGGAATGCGCCGACTGCCAGACCTTGCCTTCCTGAGCGCCTGCGCACGGCCCGCGACCGTCGTCGCTGAAGTCTTTCTCCGCCCGACCTTGGGAGTACTCATGACCGCCACCCTGGCCGCATCCACCACGCCCGCGCGCCGCCGTCTCAAAGGAGTTGGAATGAAACTGATTTCGCTCGATACCCAGTTCGACGGAACGATCATCGACATTCTCGGCTACCGCACCGCACCCGCAGGCCGCGTCGAGGTCACCGCCCTCCTCGACGCACCCGGTGCCTGGTACAGCCGCATCCACCCCGTCGTCGTCGACGCCGGCGATGTACGACTCTCCCTCGCCGTGCAGTCCATCACCCGCCCCGAGCTGGGCGTGCGGTGATGGCCGAGACCGCAGGCCAGATCGACATATTCGAGGTGCTCGCCGCTGCCGAGCTGGACGCCGATAAGGAAACGCAACCGACGTAATTGCGAACTTCTGGTCAGTCAGTAATCTATTGCGCGCCAACATATTCGAGTTAAAATGCCTCGCTTTATCTATGGATAATCGGGGCAATTTGAGGTAAAATCGACATATCGGAACAATTCTCGCGAGGAGTGAGCTATGTCGATCACTGTGTACACGAAACCCGAATGCAACAACTGCGATCAAACAAAACGACGCCTGAACAAGCACGGGATCGACTACACAACCGTCGATGTCACCGAAGATGCAGCGGCCCGCGAGTTCGTCACCGACCGACTCGGCTACCGGCAGATGCCCGTCGTGGTCGTCGACGAGAACACCCACTGGTCCGGCTTTCGGATCGACGCCATCGACAAGCTCACCGCGGCCTGACCGACCACTCCGTTGACCCTGTTCGAGATCGACCTGCGAGAACGAGCCCGACGATGACGCCACTGAGTGCAGTTCCACCGCCCGACGAGCCCGAGCGTGTCGTTCGCAGCCTCGCCGTTGTCGACGACGACACTGCCGTCGACAACGAGACAGCTCACGAGCCGTCCACCGACCCCGAGGCACTGCTGCTGTGCGCCCTGATGTGGAGCGCCCACACCGGGGGAGTGTCCGCCGAAGACCTGCGCATCACCGCGATCGTGACCGCCGACGACTTCGACGACGTCGCATACCGGCGAATGTTCGTCGTGATTGCCGGTCTCGCCCTGGCCGGCGAACCCTACGACCCGGCGAGCGTCACCGCAGCCTTCATGCGATCCGGATCCGGCGGAGCCAAAGACGCGCCCCTGCGTCGCCGCTTGAACGAGGTCATCACCGCCGGGGCAGACGGCTTCACCGCCGTCCACTACGCCGACATCGTTCTCTCTCAGTCCTACCGACGCAGTTACCGGACCGTGGCAACGGCCATCGTCCACGCCGCCGAAGAGCTACCGGAGGAGTACCTGTTCGAACATCTCGTGGAGCACGGACGCGCTCAACGAGCACTGTGGCGGCGGCTCAACACGTTTCGGGCAGGGCAGTGACCCTCGACAGTCCCCGCACCGGACCCCGTAACGAACGGGACACCCGCGGTGTCGACTCCCACGGGCCGGAGGTGGAGTCCCCGATCGGGGCGTATCTGTGGTGGTGCGGACACGTCGGAGCCGACGCCCGCGACCTCGATGCGCTGCAGGAGTGGGACTACCTCCACGCCGACGAGACGACCGACGCCGAACGCCGCACCCTGACCGCATGGGCACGCTCGGCTGGGATCTTCGGTGCACCCGGCACCGCGCCGCACCCGCAGCGCTGACCGCGCGCCCAACCCAACCCGGCCCGATCGACAAAGGCACCCACACCGGCTGTGTGGGTGCCTTTCTCGCGTGTACGGCCGAGCTGAGCCGGACGAGCGGTGTCAGTGGCGATCGCCGATCCGGACCTCGTCGCCGAAGTTGATGTCGTAGTCGGCCAGATACGGCGCATCAGGATCGCCGCTGGATGTGTATCGCGGGTAGAGGCCCTTCTGCTGTTCGGTCTGAAGAACGACCACGCGTACGCGGCCGGGCGTGATGTGGATTTCGCGGAGTACGCCGGTCATCGGTTCGTTCCACAGCACCGCCTCGAACGCCAGGACCGCGCCGAGGTCGCCGCCGTCGAGCCGGAACGCAGGCTTACCGTCGCCGAGCTCGTCGGAGCGCTGCGAGGGCCGAGGTAGTCGGTGCCGCCCTTCCCTTCTCTGCGGTGGGGATCTGGTGGTCGGTGGTCACCCGAGACCGTGATCGGCCGACCGCGATATCGCCGCTGTGTGTGTCGGAGCAGGGGCGGTGTGCAGCGTGGACGAGGTGGCCTGTGCCGCTCTGGACGAGCGTCCGGTCGGGGGAGTGACCAACCCGCGCGGACGTGTCGAGGAGCGTTCGACGTCCGCTGCGTTCGCCAGCGAAGGCGTCGATACCGACGCGGACACAGCTGCGGTGTTGTCCGGGCGTGCGGCCGGCGTCGATCGAGCTCGCAGCTCGTCGAGGTCGGCGGCGAGGGCGGTGATGTGTTCGGCGTCGGCGACCGGGTCGAGGACGGAGAGGTTCGCCCGCAGGTTCCGCACCTGCACGGACCGTTCGGCGGCGATGCGGTCGGTGTCGGAGACGTCCGCTGTGTGGGTCACGCGCAGCACCGTCTCGTTGCGCATCGGCTCGATGGAGCCGCCGAGATCTGCCGCGAGCTGCTCGGCGATGCGGTGCGCGTCCTCGGGTGTGTACGCGCCGACGTCGGTGCGCGAGTTCGGGATCGGGCCGGGCCGGACCGAGTACACCTCCACGTCGAGAACTGCGACGGCGTCGGGGCCGTCGACCGCCGAGTCGGGTAGCGGCGGTGTTGCTTCGACGATCGCGGCAATTGCCGCGGTGACGTTGCGTGGTGCGGGGATGACGGTGCGCAGGACACCGTTCTTGTAGTCCGGGAGTGCGGTGAGGTCGGCGGCGAGTTCGCCGGGGGTGCCGATGAACTCGACATCACGGCGTGAGGTGCCCTCGCCGACTGCACCCGGAACGCCGAGCGAACCTGAGTCCTCGCCCGCGCACTGACCCTGCTGCCCTCGCACCACCCGCGCACCGGCACCGGTCGCGGATCCCCCGTGCCCTCGCACGCTCGACACATCTCGCGTGCGGGCGCACCCCATCACGTCTAAGGACCACACACATGACCCAGCCCGGATTCAACGTCGAAGTAGCCTCCCTCGACCGCAACGGCGACCCCGGTTTCGTGCACTACCGCGGCGCGTTCTACACCTCCCGTTCCGCCGCACAGTTCGCACTCACTCAAGCAGCAGCACTGGCAGACACCTACGAGTTCGACACCGTCTCCGTCGTCATCGACGCAGTCGGCGAGGTCGCATCGTCGTGTTGCCGGTCGGGGCCGGCGGTGTTCTCGGCACCTACTCGGCGGCGCGCAGTAGCGCGACCGGAGCTGCGCCTGGCAGAGGGCTTGGATGGCTTCTTGCCGACCGGTGTCGGTGCAGTCAGACCACTTCCGGTGAGTTCGGCAACCGTCCACCCGGCATCGATCGCTTCTTTGTACGCGGCAGCGTGTTCGGCGTTCGCGCGTTCAGCGGCGCGAGTCGCCTCGGCGACCTTCTCGCGCGCATCAGCGGATGCCTGGGCGGCGTCGAAAAGGGACTCGATGTATTTGGTGCGGTTCTCGATCGCGGCGCGTGCGCGCGCCAGAGCGGTGTCTTTGTCGACAGCAGGAGAGACAGACATGGTGAGGGCCTTCCAGTTTCGGTGCGCGGAAATCCCCACCGGACAGGTACCGATCGCTCACAGAGCCACACAACCCACAGTGCGGTGAACGCAGTGCTGGGTGAATCGGTACGGGTGGGGCGCGCTCGAACGTGACCCTCATCGACGCTCGAACTTGATCGAAAGTCTAAACGATCCACACCGAATCCGCCCAGACCGGAACTGCACACCCGACCACCGTCGGACACACCGAAAAGATCGGAGCTACCGCGACATCGAGCGTGGTTCCGTTTCGTCGCTCCCGCACAGTCACCGTGCGAGCCGTACCCCACACCGCGCTGCAGGAGCGCCGAACCCCGGCGGCGTCGGCCGTCTCGCCGGTGGTGGCCGGTGCAGTCCTCGGGCAGGCCCTGGCGGGCCACACGCGACCCTGCGGGCCGCCGCCGAATCGAACTCCGCTGCGCTTCGTCCGCATCGAAGAAATCAATTTCTTGTGACGTTGTGGCTTCTCCGAGTGTTCATCACCCGTGCCGGCGCATCAACCGATGGCGGCTGCGCCGGCCCAAGGGCTCCGAAAACTTTTCAGAACGCCTTCGGCTGAAAACTTTCCGGCCCACCGGCTGACCCGCCGCCCCGTGCGCTGAGCCCTCTCCTCAAGCCACCACGGCAAAAGAAATTGGCAGGGCGAAGGTCCGGCCACCGTTTTCCAGGAGAGGTCACCATGTCGAGCAACACCACCAGACCCAGCCGCCGAGCCAGCGCAGCGCAGAACGCGCGGACCACCGCCATCGTCACCCACACCACCGCGATCGTCACCGGCCCACAGACCGCCACTATCACCGTCACTGCGGCCGCGACCGACGAAGCGCAGATGATCGTCGCGTTCGGGCACGTGATGATGACCTTCCGCAGCGCCGAAGCCGTCTGCGACCTCATCGCCGGATTCGCCTCCGTCCGAGGCTCACTCGTCGGCGTGGACGGTCACGCCCCCCACCCGGCGCAACCCGGCACACAATTCGGTGCCGCCGCGATATCTGTCGTGTGGCTCGGCGGCCCCGAACACTCCGTCGTCGCGCACAGCCGCTACGTCCCCGAACAACGCCGCACCGTCCACTGGGCAGACCTGCACATGGGCCCGATCACCTGGCGCATCACCGACCGCGTCGGCTACGACACCCTCATGGAGGAGCTGCGCCGCGTTCACCGCACCGCGGTCGGGGTATTCGTCGACGGCGGCCGCTTCCGCCGAGACCCCACCAGAATTCTCGACGCATTCGACAACGCCTGACCTATACCACACGTTCGGCCCCGCACCGCGGGGCCGAACGTCGTTATCCACAGCTTCGCCGGCACTCCACACCCGACCGACAATGGCGGTCGCCTCGCCCGACTCGCTGCGCTCGCCGTGCGAGGCTCCAGTCCTACACGGCCCGCCCACGACAGCGCGAGGAAAGGAACACCGACGATGATCACCTGGACCGTCACTACCCGCCCCGAGAACAACCCCGAGATCATCACCGCATCCGGAGCCGAGCCGGACCTCGCCACCGCCAAGAGAGCAGCCGCCGACGCCGTCCGCTACGCACTGCTCGACGCCCGCGAACACGTCTCACCCGACAACGGCTGCGCCCCGTCGTATCTGGTCACCCTCGACGGCAACTTCGCACTCATCGTCGGCCTCGGACGATGCCGGACCGCGAACTTCAACGGCGTCCTCGACAGCCTCGAACGATTCGACGGAACAGGCGAGATGAACCTGCTCTACCTCTGAACCTTCCCCCGGTCACATCACCGCGTCGACGCCGCCCGAGATCGGTCGTGGCAGACGAGAAACTGGCGGTATGGCAGACGAGCGGACGTTCGACCCACCTGCCGACGACGGCGAACGCCCAGGATGGTCTCGACAGGTCAACGCACCTTCCGGTACGCAGGTGAAGACGACAGGATCTGCGACGCCACCACCGCACCCGATCGCACCGAGTCGTAGCTCGACCCCCCCAGGCGCGCCCGCCGCTGACAGGCCACATCGGAGCCGTCGGCCTCACAACGCCACATTCGTGTCGGAGCCTGGTGGAAGCCTGGGGACCATGCCGAACGACCACGCCGCCACACCGCAGCCTCTCGTGCGAGTGCGGGAGGTGCTCGACGGCGATGTCCCCAACGGGACGCACGTCGTCGTGCACGGCACCCTCGAGGACGTCACAGTGCAGACGAATGAGCAGACAGGTCAGTGGGCGATGGGGCGACTCGTCGACTTGGACGATTCGATCGACTTCTGGATGTTCCCGCGCGCGTTCGCACACACCGGCCGATCGTGCGTCGAGACGGCGGGCCCGATCGCTGCGACCGCATGTGTGTCTGGCCCGCCGGAGCGCACCGCGCTGATCATCAACAGCATGGAGCGCATCGAACCCCACCCGGAACCCGACGTCGACACCACCGTTGTCTGACACGATCGACCGCTATGAGTGTCACTCTTCCACCGCCCTTGATCGCCGACTCCGACGACGATGCGGTCGCTCTGCTGCGTCGGTACTACGGCGGCACCTACCTCGATGCCGGGTGCTACACCGGCGCGTACTTCGACAGCTGGGCACCGCAGAACCGCGTCGCCGACAGCAACCGATTCACCGCCGACGACCTCGTTGCGGTCACCTTCTTGTCGGTTGCGGTCACGGCAAACGCGGCACGCGATCTGCTCGTCACCCGAGTCGACCGATTCACCGAACTCCTGGAGTCGGTTGGCCCCGACCGCGACCTCGTCGATGAGACCGAACCGTTCACGTCGGAGGCACCGTTGTGGCGTCTGGAGGACGAATTGCGGAGCGTGGGGGACATCGGCCGCACCATCGCTACGAAGCTGATGGCCCGCAAACGTCCCCGTCTCGTGCCGATCTACGACGTGGTCGTCGGACGTGTGCTGGACACGAAGGCACTGCATCTGAACCCCATTCGGGAAGCGCTGCGTGCCGACGGCGGAGCACTCGACGCGCGGTTGCGTTCGATTCGGGCGAAGGCCGGACTGCCCGACGAGATCAGTGCGCTACGAGTCCTCGACGTCATTGCCTGGATGCACGGCACGACGAACTGAGTCGGCGTCTGCACTCGCCATGCCGCTCGAAGATCTCCTCGACCGACAGCTGCGGTCGTGCGTCAGGACTATCCGCATTCATCGCTCACGCTGTACCCGGGCCGCGTACACAGGCGACGCTCTCTCTCAAACCTTGTGCCCGTTGCATCCGGTGTCGGGACGCGGTGCACACGATCCGCACGTGACCGTTGCAGCGACTGCACAACCGCTGTTGCACCGGCTGAGCATCGCCCGAGTGCACTACGTGCACAGAGACTGTTCGTGCGTGTCGGAGGGTCAGTAGTAATCGTTGTCGTACCGGTCGCGGTAGTACCCGCGACGGGCTCTGCGGTCATCGACTCCGCTGGCACCGCCGAGTGCGAACAGGGGAACCATGAACAGCATCACCGCGATGAACGCGCCGATCACCGCGATGAACGCGCCGAACACGACAGCGAGAACGACGAGGTACGCGCCGACACCGATGACGGTGAGAATGTTTGCCACGAAACCCTTCCATCCGGGGTCGTTCTCGCCGAGGTACCGGACGTACCAGATCAAGAGTCCAGCACCGGCGACAGCGAGCAGGGGGAGCGGTCCGACGTCGTCGGTGAAGAGCGAGGAGAGCGTCATCTCGAAGTCCCTATCGTTGAGGACTGCTCTCACCGGGGCGGTGCAGCGGCCCGAAGCCTGATGGATCTATCTCTACAGCTCGCCGCCGACAACGTCGTCGTTGTCGTATCAGAACAGTGTTGGTGGTGCTTGGGCGTCGAAGCTGTGGCCGGCGAGAGCGGCCCGCAGTCGCGGTTCGTCGTAGCCGTCTTCGAGTGCGTCGCGGATCGCGATCGCGCGCCCGTAGCGTCCGCGTGGATCCCCGCCTGCCGGTGTCGGTCCGATGTGCCGGCCGACTGCGACGGCGTGCGCGAGGTTCGCCGACTGGGTGCCGCGTTTGAGGTGACCGTCGGCCACTCGCACGCACAGTGTTTCGTCGCAGTCGTGCTCGCCGACGATCCCGTCATCGAGGTCGCCGTATTCGAGCAGAAGAGCGAACCGGTGCGCGGACAACGTGCGTGGTGTGTCGCCGTCGGTGAAGGTGAACCTCCCATAGGAATCAGGAAAACTGACGGCTGAACGCCACCACCAGCACGTCGGAGTTTTGACGACCTTCGTCCAGAACCGTGCCACCGTCTTGGCGGTCAACGGCCCTTGCAACGGTCGCCACACCCGGCGAACCGACTGCAACTCAGCGGCGTCGGTGTCGTCGCCGAACAACGCCAGTTGCATCACCGCTGCGGTCACCGGCTACCCCTGACTTGTCGCGGACTCGGCGTCCGGGACGCTGTCGACGGTCGCGGCTTTGTTCGTCGTTGCATCGCCTGTCGACGCCGAGTCACCCGGCTCGTTCAAGGCCGATCCATCACGCGATTCTGCGTTTGCATCCGAGTCGGAGACCGAGGCGTCGTCGCCGGTCTCTGGGCTCGCCGACGGCGCTGCGGTGTCGGCGAGCAGTGCGAGAAGTTTGCGAGCTTCGCCGGTCGTGATCCCCGCGAGTGTCGCAGCGGCGCTGAGTGTTCCTTCCCGAGCGCGGATGTCGTCGAGCGCGCGGGCCATCGCCAGCCGGGCCGCGTCGATCTGGTCAGCGGCCGCGAAGTAGTCCGTCAACGAGCCCATGTTCTTCTCGTCGCGCGCTTTGCGGTCGGCGACGACTTTTTGCTGCGCTGCCCGTGCCCGAGCACGCGCAGTCATCCGAGCCTGAGTCGACGCCATGCCGCCCACCTTAACCCCGAACACCCTCGAATTCACAGATCCTGACACAACCTCCTCCCGCATCCCGATCCACCACCACCGAAACCCCATCCCAAGACCACTGATCCCAAGCACCACCGATCTAGAACCGAAAGCCAAGACCAACCCCACAGACCTCATGCATTCAGGCCACTTTGTGGATTTCGCTGGTAGGGTCCGGTCCATGATGGGTCTGCACAAGCTCACCGCGGGGGACGGGTATACGTACCTGACCAGGCAGGTTGCAGCGGCAGATTCCACCGAACGAGGGGCCGCATCACTGGCCGAGTACTACTCCGAAAAGGGCGAATCTCCGGGCCGCTGGACCGGGTCCGGACTCGCCGAGCTGGAAACCATCGGCGCAGGGGAACAGGTGTCCGAGGCGCACATGAAGGCGCTGTTCGGTGACGGCCTGCACCCCGAGGCCGACACCATGTACGCGGAAAAGTTCGCGGCCGAGCTCGCTGCCGGTGCGTCGACTAAGAACGCAGAGCGGGCAGCGTCGGCGGCGATCAAGCTCGGACGCGCATTCAAGATCGACAACGGAGCCTCCGACTACCGGGTCGCGTGCGCGAAGGCGTTCGTCGAGCACAACCTCGCGGCCGGCGAGAAATGGAACGCACCGATCGAGGCCGAATCGCGCGCAACGATCCGCACCCGCGTCGCGAGGGAGATGTTCGAGCGCGAGTACGGACGCGCCCCGGCCGACGAACGTGAACTGTCCGGGTGGGTCGCAAAATCGGGGCGACAGAACACCAAAGCCGTCGCCGGGTTCGACCTCACGTTCACGCCCGTGAAAAGTGTGTCGGCGCTCTGGGCCGTTGCGCCGCGGGAGATCTCGCAAGAGATCGAAGCAGCGCACGACGCCGCGATCGCAGCAGCACTCGAATACCTCGAAGAGCACGCCTGCTTCACCCGCCTCGGCAACGGCGGTGTCGCGCAAGTCGACGCGAACGGATTGATCGCCGCAGCGTTCACCCACCGCGATTCACGCGCCGGGGATCCGAACCTGCACACCCACGTCGCGATCTCCAACAAGGTCTCCACGACCCTGCCGGACGGGACGACGAAGTGGCTCGCGCTCGACGGGGCCGCGTTGTACCGCAACAACGTTCCCGCCTCCGAGGTCTACAACACCGCCCTCGAAGCGCAACTGCGTGAACGCATCGGAGTCGACTTCGCCGAACGCCCGAGCGAGGACCGGTCGAAGCGACCCGTGCGTGAAATCGTCGGCCTCGATACCCGTCTGGCCGAGCGCTGGTCCTCCCGCAATGCCGCCATCGTCGTGCGCACCGCCGAACTCGCACGGGAGTTCCAGGCCGAGCATCACCGCGAACCGACCGCCATCGAAGCGATCCGGTTGGCGCAGCGCGCGACACTGGAGACCCGGCAGGCCAAACACGAACCGCGCTCGCACGCCGAGCAACGCGGAGGGTGGCGCGCCGAGGCGATCGACGTACTCGGTTCACCGAAGGCACTGTCGAAGATGGTCGCCGAGGTGACCGGCAAGAAGCGCACCCGGGCGAGCGTGGACATCGACGACCCGCGCTGGATCGACTACACCGCCGCCGAAGTCGTCGAGGTCGTCTCCCGTGCACGCTCGCGCTACCAACGGCACAACATCCGCGCCGAAGCGATCCGTCAGGTCCGCACCGCGAACCCGCCGGCCGATCGCATCACCGACCTCGTCGAAGCGATCACCGACCGCGCCTGCAGCACCGACCACGCCGTCACCCTGGGCGACGAACTCAGTGACGACGTCGCCGCAGACATCGCCCCGGAGGTAATGCGTCGACGCGACGGCAGAGACGTGCACACCCGCCACGAAGCAACCCTGTTCACCACCAACGCCGTCCTCGATGCCGAAGCTCGCATCGTCGCTCTCGCACAACGCAACGACGGGGTTGCCATCGCCGACGAGCACGTCGAAATGGCGCTGCTCGAGTCCGCTGCGAACGGACGCGAACTCAACGCCGGACAGCGATCACTGGTGCGCGCAATGGCGACCTCCGGTGCGAAACTTCAGCTCGCACTCGCACCCGCCGGAACCGGCAAGACCACCGCCATGACCGCACTGACACGGTCGTGGCAGAACGCAGGCGGACACGTTGTCGGGTTCGCGCCGACTGCTGCTGCCGCCGCAGTCCTGCGTCAAGATATCTTGACGACTACCGATACGTTGGCGAAGTTCGTCGACATCACCAAACGTCTACGCAACGGCGATCCGGTGTCCGTCCCCGAGTGGTACACCAACATCGGACCGGACACTCTCGTCATCGTCGACGAAGCCGGAATGACCGGCACCCTCGACCTCGACGACGCCGTCACCGCCCTCGCCGAACGCGGCGCAACGGTGCGATTGATCGGCGACGATCAACAGCTCGCCTCCGTTGCCTCCGGCGGAGTGCTCCGCGACATCCACGACCGCGTCGGCGCTCTCACGCTCTCGCAGGTGGTGCGGTTCCGTGACCCGGTCACCGGCGCGGCCGAAGGCGCAGCATCACTGGCACTGCGCGACGGCGACGACGCCGCGATCGGCTTCTACATCGACCACTCCCGGCTGCACGTGGGCTCCATCGCCACCGTCACCGACGACGCCTACATCGCATGGTCGACCGACCGCGCCGCCGGCAAGGACGCACTGCTGCTCGCACCCACCCGTGAGCTCGTCGCCGAACTCAACACCCGCGCCCGCACCGACCGCCTCGCCGCCACCGACGCCAAGATCGGTCGGGAAGCCGTCCTCGCCGACGGGCTCCGCGCCAGCGCCGGGGACATCGTCCGCACTCGTTCCAACGACCGCCGCAACCCACTCTCGCAGACCGACTGGGTCCGCAACGGTGACCGCTGGACCGTCGAGAAAGTCGGCCGCGACGGATCACTGGTGGTACGCCACCTCGAACTCGGACGCACCGTCACCCTGTCACCAAACTACGTCCAGGAATCGACCGAACTCGGCTACGCCGGAACAGTCCACTCCGCGCAAGGCTCGACCGCCGACACCTGCCACGTCGTGGCCACCGGCGACGAAACCCGACAGCTCGCCTACGTCGCACTCACCCGCGGTCGACTGAACAACCACATGTATCTCGCGACCGCCTCCGACGGCGATCTGCACACCGCGATGACCGAACGCGGAATGCTTCCCCCGACCGCCGTCGACGACTTCCGGGCGATCCTGCGCCGCGATGGCGCACAGGTATCGGCGCACTCGACCCTCGCTGCTGCCGGCGATCCGCATGTGAACCTGGCACCGGCCGCGAACGCCTACGACTACTCCGTCGCCACCGCCTGCGAAGTCCTCGCCGGACCCGCAGTGATGGCCGCGATCGACACCGCCGCCGACGCCGCGATCGCCGGCCTCACCGACGACGCCGCGTGGCCGGTCCTGCGTGGTCATCTCGCGATCCTCGCCGCCGGAGGCGACGACCCTGTCGTCGCACTGAACGCCGCGATCACCGAACGCGAACTCGGCACCGCGGGAGATCGGGCCGCAGTCCTGGACTGGCGACTCGACGCCACCGGACGCCACTCCGCAGCACGTGGAGCATCGGGGCGGGGGCCGTTGCCGTGGCTGCCCGCCATCCCCGACGCACTGCGCAAGGAACCGGAGTGGGCGAGCTACCTCGACGCCCGCGCCGACGCCATCACTGGTCATCGAGAACGCATCGCCGCCGACGTCGCCACATGGACACCGACAACTGCACCGGTGTGGGCGCGCCCGATACTCACCGACGAACCCGACCTCGAACTGCTCACCGATCTTGCGGTGTTCCGCGCCGCACACGACGTCGACCCGGCAGACCGCCGTCCGACCGGACCCGAGCAATACGCGGCCGAATCGGTGAAAGCGCAACGCAGCCTCGACCGCCGCGCCGCCGAAATGATCGACACCGGAAACGATGCCGTCGCCCGATGGCGTCCGTTCGTCGACGAACTCGACACCCACATCGCCCGCGACCCGTACTTCCCGATCCTCGCCGACCGACTCTCCGCCGCCGCACGCGCCGGAATCGAAGTCCACACCCTCGTCCGCGACTCCCTCGCCACCTCGCCGCTACCCGACGAGCTGCCCGCTGCCGCACTGTGGTGGCGACTGTCCGGTGAACTCTCCGCCGCCGCGCTCGACGCGGACACCGACGGCGCGGTCCTCGAACCATCCTGGGCACCGATGCTGACCGAACTGCTCGGCGAGCGCGCCGCCACCCGCGTGATGTCCGACCCGGCATGGCCCTCACTCGTGGCGACCGTCGACGACGCCGACCCCACCTTGTGGACGCCGGGGGAGTTGCTGGGGACTGCGTACGAGTTCCTGCACGGGGGCATCGACCCGGTCGATCACGGTGTCACCCTGCCCGCCCACGAACTCGCCACCGCACTGACGTGGCGGGCCGAGATGCTGGTGCGCGAGAACCACCTCGCCCGCACTTACACCCCACTGGCCGACGAACCGCTCTCGGTCGAGGACGAAGAAGCCCTCGCACCGCTCGACGAGACGATCGGCGACACTACTGCCGACGTGCTGCCCGCCGAATTCGCCGATCCGGACTACCTTCCGGCCCCGGTCAACTCACCGACAGCAGCAGTCGACGCAGCCGCACCGACAATCCCGCTGGGCAGCGATGCGGACTACCTCGCCTCCCTCGACGCACTCGATGCGCCGCTGGAGTACGACGACGCCCCGCCGCCCGAGTACGACAGCTACAGCGACGACGTCACCGCCGACGATCCGGACATCGATCCAGAGGTCGATCCGTACGCGGCGATGCTCGAACACGCACGGGTGTTGGCTCTGCCGTACCCGACGGTCACCACCGACGAACGAGTACGACTGCTTACCCAAGACCTCGAAGACGCGAGAACCAACTATAGGGAGCTGCGCGGCCGGATTTCCGACGGCACCAGCCCCGCACAGTTCCATGCCCGCACGATGCTCGCCGAGCTGCAGGAGCGCGCGGACCGGCAACGCCCCGCCCGGATCGCGATGCTCGACACCCGCCAGGACTGGATGGACACCGAGTTCGAGGCCGAAGCGCTCTGGCATCACATCGACACCGTCATCCGGCCCGCAGTCGCCGCCGACGTGGCGGCCGCCGGGGACGACGACGATGCCCGCGCCCTCGCTCAGCGCGGTCTCGACTGGGAGATCTGGCGCGCCGGATTCGTCGACGACACCGCCACCGCCGCCCGCACCCGCGCACACGACGCCGCCGCCGAATACGAGCGCGTCACCGCCGCCGATGGGGGAGAAGTCACCGCCGTCGACGTCACCACCGCACGCCTGGCGGCCGAGAGCATCGACCTCGCCGTCCTCATCGAGCTCAAGGCCGACGTCGACCGCACCGAAGCGATGCTGTGGCGGGCCGAACAGGCAGCGAAGCGTTCCGCGATGTCCGACACCCCGACCGTGACGACGCAGGAGCAGCCCACTGCCACCACCGAGGCGGTTGACGCACCACAACTTGATACCGTGGTCGAGCAGCCCGAGCACGAAGCGCCGGCCCCGACAGAACTGTCGGCGGAAGACATCATCGAGAGTGCCCCCGATCCGCAACCGGCGCTCTCGCCGGCCGACGCCGCCCTGCTCGCCAAAATGGAACAGGACCCGATCCGTCTCCTCCCGGACGCAGAGCTGACCGCGTTCGTCGACCGCGCCGGACGCGACCGCACCGAACCCACCGTCGTCGCCGACACCGAAAAGCTGTACGCCCGACTCGACGAGCACGCCGCAGCGATCGCAGCAGCCCGCGAAATCGAGACTGAACTACGCCGGATCACCGCGCAACACGAGGCTGCGCGCAATGAACACACGTCGCTCACCGAGCAGCTGTCGACCGCAAAACGACGCGAGCGTAAGACCCTCGAACCGGCCGCCGACGATGCACGACTACGCGAAGAGCGACTTGCACGCCAGGTCCGCGACACCCAACGCGCTGCTCGCGACGCCGCCGGCCGGGTGGGTGCCGAGACTGGCGAATGGTCCGCGATCGCGGCACGCGCGGGCGACCCCGACCGCCGCGCCGCCGATCTTGCATCCGCCGCCGTGTTCGATACCGCTATCACCGAACATGCTCGCCGCCGCCGACAGAAGCTCACGGCACCCCAACGTGCAGCGGTCGAGCAGCGACTACGCCGAGAAACCGACGTCACTGCTGCGCCCCTCAGAGACGGTCGGCCCGTCGAGGGAATCACCGATCAACGACGTGACACCGAAGTTCTGCGTGATGCGGATCGCGAGGATGCTGCACGTGCACGTTCTCTCGCCAGTGCCCCGTCAGCGGCGAGTGGACAGTCAACGACGGATGCCGCCACGCGCAGACAGACCCCACCGGACGTCGAGCCGAATCGGGGGATCGATCTCGATCGCGGCTTGTAAAGAACGGACACGAACAGACGCGCGCTCAGTCGCTCAGTTCGGGGTGTGGTGCGGGCTCGTGTAGGTATTCGATCAACTCGTCGTGGCGTTCCGATGTTCGGCCGAAGACCGGAGTGTCACGGAGATACTCAAGACCCTTGACGATCGAGTGATCGGTTATCTCCGAATCGAACTGGGCCAAGGCGAGCTGTGTGCGAGCAAGCATGATATCGATTTCGTTGAACTCAGCTGTGGCGTCGTCATCGAGTTGCCGGATCGTTCGTCGTGCCACGAGCAGGCTGTCCTGGCGACCGGTGAGGAAGTCGAACCATGCTCCGGTCAGATCCCCGGCCTTCGCGGCTCCGTCGACGCTGCCGCCCATGTTGTTCCACGGCGGGATCTTGCCAAATGCCTTCTGGTGGCCCTTAATCAGCTGACCTTCGGCACTCTTCGTGTAACCCTCCGTGGCATCGTCCGCGACGTCCGACTGCACGATGATGCTGTAGCCCAGCCGTTCGTGGGCATCGAACCATGCGTCGACTTCTATCGCTTTGTTCCCGTTACCTGGGGTGCCCTTCAACCCATTGTGATTGGCAAACCGGTCGGGGAGGTTCTTGGCCAAACCGAGGTAGAGAGCGTCGTGTGTGTCCGGGTCCCAGAAGCAGTAGATCCCGGCGGTATTCCAACCTCCACAGAGAAACGCTCGCAGGACTTTTCGCATATCTTTGCGTTCGTCGTTGGAGTACACATCTCTGATGATCGTTCCGAGAGCCATCCCTCGACCGTACGACGGTGACACCTACGCAAGGGCCTAATGCGCGATCGGAAATATCTTGCGACATCGGACCAAGTGCATCAGCCCACTGCAATCGGGTGCGTGGCAGCATGTGGTCATGGTGACCCTTGAGCCGAGCATTGCCCAGTCAACCTGCGAGAACGCCCTCAGATCCTTGATGGGCTACGTGTTCCTGCAGAAGTACGATGCCGACTGGATCGAAAGAGTGTCGACAGAGCAGCAACGCGAGTTGTGGGCAGAAAGAGCCAAGGCTGAACAGAAGACTAGGGAACGTCGCGGTGTAGCCGAAACGGATGGGCCCGGCCTCACCTATGCGAACATGTACGACTTGGTCAAGATCGCCAAGACGTATTGGTCGGACCTAGAACCTGCACTCGGAGACGCCTATCCACTTCTAGT
This sequence comes from Rhodococcus sp. 05-2254-6, assembly GCF_002258565.1. Lineage (NCBI taxonomy): Bacteria > Bacillati > Actinomycetota > Actinomycetes > Mycobacteriales > Nocardiaceae > Rhodococcus > Rhodococcus sp. 05-2254-6. Next base: position 75,278 of record NZ_NOZF01000060.1, on the reverse strand, counting down.
GCGCATGGAAAAACTCCGCAACACCACAGCCCACAGCAGGCCCTTGGTGACCTTCGAGCAGGAACTCCTCTCCGGTATCGCCGGTCAGATCCGAAATCAGGTGACGTTGTATATGAGCACGCGAGATCCCGCCGGAGAAATCTATCCGCGGATTGAGTCCGCGGTGGACTGTTTCGGTCATCGACTCACCGGCTGGGACGGTCCGATTGGGGAAATCTTTGAGGGCAAGGTCACCGGTGCGATCCTTCGCCCAGGAGACCGAGTTCAGGTCACGGTAACCGGTACCGACGGACGCGACCGACCACTGGAATGGGAGCTCATCACTCCCGCAGGCACACACGCAGCCTCCGCCATTTCCGCAAGCGGCACGGAAGCCCAACTCGAATGGGAGGTTACGGACGCTGATGTGGGTGAGGCAGCTGTCATCAACATTCAGATGCGTGCCAAGGGGGCGAAGTACCAGCGGGCCAACGGATTCGATCACCGTGCCTACTTTCAATACATCGTGCGGCCGCCGGTGGGACATGACTTGAAGTAGGAGAAGTTCGGCCCGCGATCCGGCAGTTTCGAGCTGAACTGATGACTCGCCGGACCGGTGGCAGATCCGGCGAGTCAGATACCTGTTACTCCAATTGGGGCCCTTGGTCGCGGGTGGGCCCGTTCGGCTCTGGAGGTGGGCGGCGCCGATCAGGATCCGGTCGACCGGTGCCCGGTGCCCTGTTTTCGGGTGGTGCAGATAGTCCGCGACGGGGTCGATCCGGGTCGATCGCATCGATGCTCGACGATGAAGTGCGCTGTAACGCTTCTACTTCGGCCTGGCGCATCATCGCGCGGACGTTGTCGGCGCTGCCCATTCCGAGTTGTTCGACGAGTGCGGGGGTGGGGTTGAGCATCAGCGACCACCCTTGCTCTCGACCTTTCGCTGCTGCACGTTCGGCACGGGCAGCGTCGCGGGCGAGGGCTTCGGGACTCGTTTCTGCCTCCTTGATTTCGCGCCGTAGCCGGGCGACTTCGTTCGAGAGGTCCTTCAGCTGTACCGCTTTCGGGAAGTCGGATAGCTCGACCAGTTCGAGGTCGTCGAGGCGTTGTTCGTCTCGATCGAGTGAGCGTTCGGCCTTCGCGAGGTCGGTGTCGACGGTGTACGCCATGTTCTCCATCCGCGTGAGCAGACCGAACGCGTGTTGGCTGCGGTCTCCGTCTCCGATCCTCGGATACAGATCGTGCGCTTCGATCACCTTCGTCGAGGAACCGAGACCGGAAAACGACAGATACAGCGCACTGTCCTGGGCCGGGCGAGATGCCTCGATCGGGAATCCGCTCATCTCCGCGACCACCATCGACTTGGTCAACCCTTCACCCTTGAGGGCCTGGTAGGTGCCCTGCAACGCCATGGCCATCGCATTCGCGGCGTCGCTGCGCTTGTCGTAGAACACTCCGCGGATGGTCATGCCGGGCCACTGCTCGACGTCGCGCCGGCCTTTGAGCACCGGTGCCGCTTCTTTCAATCCGGCGACCCGCTGGCGTGCGCGGGGTACTTCGCGGCGCAGGCGGTCCCGGTCGCGTTCGATGGAGCGTTGCTCGGCGAAATGCGAATCCGCTTCGGACTGGAGCTCCTGGAGCTGGGAGTCCAGCTCGATCTGCTGGATGTACCGATCATCGCCGGTGGCGAGGGCCTTGGTCATGGCCGAGTTCTCGGCGAGCGAGTCGCTGTCGAGATCGACCACCCGCCGCATCGAGCGGTCCGCCTTCTTGAGCTGCTCGATGAAATGCGCCTTGCGGTGCACGGTCTGCCACATGACGGTGTCGAAGGTCTTCTCGGCGACGTAGTTGAACACCTTGACATGGGCGTTCTGGTTGCCCTGCCGGATGATTCGGCCCTCACGCTGTTCGAGGTCGGCTGGTCGCCACGGCACATCGACGTGATGAAGTGCGATCGCACGATCCTGGATGTTGGTGCCGGTGCCCATCTTCTCGGTGGACCCGAACACCACCGATACCTTTCCGGTGCGGCACATCTCGAACAGGCGGGCCTTCTCCGACGGCTTCGGGTAGTCGTGGACGTAGGCGATCTGTGCGGGCTCCATCCCGCCGGCGAGCAACTCCTCGCGGATCCCGTCGTAGATCGACCACGACCCGTCGGCTTTCGGGGTGGAGCGGTCGCAGAACACGATCTGCAACGCACCCGGCGTCGGGTGCGGTTCACCGGAGGCATCGAGGTAGGCGTTCTCGCTCGATTCGTTGTGCACGTTCAGGATTCGCTGCGCGACGATGTGCGCCCGTGAATGCTCCGGTGGTGCCGGGTCCATGTGCGCCACCCTCGGATCGAGGGTGGCGTTGCGGCCGTCGTTGGCGACCTTGAGGGCATTGTCGAGATCAGGGCGCTTGACGTCGGCGTTATCGGCCCGGTAGCCCAGATCGGCGATGAAGTCCTGCACCTCCAGCGCCGGGGTGAACGTGACGTCGGTGTTGCGGCCACCGTCCTTGACCGGAAGGTTCGCCGGCACCTGATCGCGGGTAACCGCGTCGGTGTACACGCTGGTCATGCCGATGAGATCGCCGACGTTGGTGAATTCACCGACCCGGGTGATGGCCCGCAGTCTCGATCCCGACGAATTGAGCTCGACTCGTTCGACGGTGTCGGTGAACGTCGCTCCCCAGTCGTTGATCGAGGCGACCCCGGCGTCCTCGAGGAGATCCGGACGCAGATAGTGCTGCATCACCCACAGCTCGGCGAGAGAGTTCGCGACCGGCGTGCCTGTGGCAAACGTGGCCACACGCTCGACGTACTCCTCCGGCGGAATGCCCTTCGTGATCGCTTCCTCGCGGCGCATCGACCGCAGATAGTTCAGCTTGAGGTCCATGTCGGTGGCCCGGTGCGAGCCCTCGTTCGCGAGCTCGGTGACCCCGGACGCGCGGGCGAGATTCTTGAACTCGTGGGCTTCGTCGATGAACAGGTAGTCACAGCCCGATGCCTCGAAGGTCAGCCCACGGTCCTTCCCCGCCTGCTCGAGCGCAGTCGCGAGCTTCTCCTCGAGCCTGGCCTTCATCGCTTCGAGCCGTTTCTTGGTCTGGCGGCCCTCTACATCGCCCAGATCCGCGTCGATGGCCTGGACCTGGCCACGGATGTACTCGGCTTTCGTGCCGGGATCGACCCCGATCGAGGAGAACGCCGACCGCGGCACGATGACCATGTCCCAGTCCTGCGAGGCGGACTGGGCGACGAGCAATCGGCGCCCTTCGGCGTCGGTGGCCGCCGATCCGGACAGGATTCTCGCGCCGGGATACCACTGCCCGGCTTCGCGGACGACCTGGTCGATGATGTGGTTGGGCACCACCACCCACGGCTTGTCCGCCAACCCGAGACGCCCCAGCTCCATCGCTCCCATGAGGATGGTGCCGGTCTTGCCGGCCCCGACGACGTGATCGAGCAGCACCGTCGGCTCGGAGACGATCCGCGCGGCGGCGTCTCGTTGATACGGGTACGGCGAGTACTTCTCACCGAGACCGGGGAAGGCCATGTGCGCCCCCGAATGCACCGGCGCGACAAGGGAGTTGAACTTGTCGTTGTAGATATCGAGGAGCTGTTCGCGGCGCACCTCGTCGGAGTGCAACGCCCACTGCCCGAACTCCTGAGACAGACGCCGCGCCTTCGACTGCGCCGCGCGGGTCGCGGCATCGTGAATGCCCGGTGCCCCGGCACTCTCGCGGAACTCCTTGGAGGTGGCGATCTCGATCGGGTCGCTGTTGAGCAGGTCGGTGAGCAGTTCCTGCCACTCGTAGTCACCGGAGCGCATTCCGGCGTTGCCGATCCCGCGGTCCTCGGCGGGGCGGTGCTCGAAGTTGTACTTCGTCGACCACGATCCCCGTTTGGGTACCAGGCCCCACTTGAGGTGCTGCTCGCCCACACCGGGGTAGGCATCCACCGACACCGCCCAGCGACCCGATGCCCGTTCGATGGTGACCGGGACATCGGCCGGTACCTCGAAGGTCTCGCGGACGAACTGGGTGTAGGTCTCGATCGGCACCCACGGCGCACCGAGAGCGACATCGACATCGGTCTTGCGTGGCGGTATCACCGCGGTCAAGGCGTCGACGTTCGCTTGGTAGCGGGGATCGAGCGCGGCGATCTCTTCGGCGTCGGCGAGCTTGGTGCGGACATTGCCCGACAGATACCTCGACGACGACACCCACCGGGTCGGATCGGTCAGAGTGCGGAAAGCGCGTCCTTCCATCTGGGTCTCGGCCTGCTCGACGGTGGTTCCGAGTAGTTCGGCGATCCGCCCGACGTCGAGGCGGGCTTGCTCGTCGAGGCTGATGGCCATTGCCTCGTCGACCGTCTCGGCGTGACTGCGCAGCTCGCGTGAGTGCAGAACGTCGGTGTGGAAGATCGCCGCCTTGCGGGGGGCCATGGTCTCCTCGTCGAAGTGCTCGAGGGAGAGCACCGCAGCGAACGTCGGATCGGTGCGCAAGGCTTTGCCGAGATGGCTTTGCAGCTTGGTGGGCTGGCGGGGATTGATCCACGCATCGTCGGAGAGCCGGTCGTAGACGTCTTCGGGAACCTCTCCGGCATACGGGTCGCCGGCGACGCCTTCGTCCTTACGCCAGGTGTCGATCAGCTTCGCCAGAGCGGCGTCGTGCTGCGATTCGGTGAGGTCCTTGGGCGTTGTCATGGTGAACCGGTTGATCGGGCCGTAGCGGGCAACGTAGGCGTCGTACTGCTCACCGAGGATCTCCCGCAGCGCTTGCCGCTGGCTGGGGTCGGTGGGTCCACGTTGCGCGTCGAGGAGGGCGTGGGTGGTGTCGCGCAGCGCGAGCAGCTCGCCCCATTCGGCGACCTGCTTGGCTCCACGAGTGTTCACCGGCTCCCAGGCGCGGGAGTTCCAGCGTTCGATGGTCTCCATCTGCGCATCGTGCCGCAGCGTGCCCACCGCGAGCTCGTCCTGCGCCGGGCCGTTCCCGATCGCCAGCAGTCCGCGCTCGAAGTCCTCCCGGGTGGGCCCGAGAGTGTCGCGCCACGACGCGGTGAGCCCGAGACCGTCGGTATTCGCTGCGTCGACGATCGCGGTGAGCCGATCCTCGACCAGGGAGGCGAGGTCGACGTCGCTGTCGGTCGCGTCGACGGACAGGGTCTCGTTGCCGTACATGCCGTGCCCGACCCGTAGCTCACCGAGCACCCAGTCGGGGTGATCGGTGTAGACGGAATTGATCGGCACGCCCTTGTCCTCGCCGGCATCGTCGAGAGCGGTGGCGTTCTCGAGCTGCAGGAACCGCTCGGTCAACGGTGCGGGTTTCGCCCCGTCGGCGCGGCGGCGCAACACGAGTATGTCGGTGACGACCTCCGTCCCGGCGACACGCCGGAAGGCGTTGGACGGCAACCGGACTGCGCCGACGAGGTCGCCGAGGGCGGCGATGTCGCGGCGGGCCCGCTGGTTCTGGGCGTCGAGGGTGTAGCGGGAGGTCAGGACGGTGACGTAGCCGCCGGGGGCGGTCATCGCCAACGATTTGACGATGAAGTGGTTGTGGATCGAGTGCTTGGCCTGATTGTGGACTGGGTCGTAGAGCCGGTAGTCCCCGAACGGGACGTTGCCGATCGCCGCGGTGAACGATGACGCCGGCGCGGTGGTCTTCTCGAATCCCTCGGCGCGGATCTGCGCCGACGGGTTCAACGCCGCGGCGATCGCGGCGGTAGTGGCGTCGAGCTCCACCCCGACCATCTGCGCGGAGCTGGGGGCGTGAGCGATGAATGTTCCCGATCCGCAACCCGGTTCGAGAACCCGGCCGCCGGTGAACCCGGCCCGGATCGTTGCCTTCCACATCGCCGCCGCGATCGCCGGGTCGGTGTAGTGAGCGTTGAGTATGGTTCGCTGCGCCTGCGCCCACGCGGTGTCGTCCAGCAACGAGCGGATCTGCTCGCGTTCGGCGGCCCAATCGTCGCGGCGAGGGTCGAACACCTGCGGGGTTGCACCCCAACTCGACCAGCGGGCCAGCACTGCTTGCTCGTCGGCGGTGGCGTAGCGATCCTGCGCGGTGACGACGGCGAGGGTGCGCAGGGCGTCGATGTTCGCTGCCACACGGGCTTTCGTTCCGGAGGGCACCAGGATGTCGGTGCCGGGCCGGAAGTCGACGGGCTCGACATTCCACAGTCGCTCGGCGACCGTCTGCGTGTCGACCACCATCCCTTCGGTGGTGTCCGGGACTGCGGTAGTCGTCGTGGGATCGGGGGTCGGTTCGACTGTGGGGGAGGCGGTCTCGACGCTGGGTGGGGGAGTGCTCCGCGTGGGGAGGAGTTGGTCGACGCGGCGACCGTCGACGGCGATCAGGTGCCGACTCTGGTTGCCGTAGCTCACCGCCGCAGCGTGATCGGCGGGCCCGAGAGTCTTCTGATTCTCTTCCGGAATCAGCGACACATCGCCCGCGCGCCGCAGCTCCATCAGCGCATCGGTGAGCTGCTCGCTGGTCAGTGTCCCGTCGAGGTCGGCGCGGATCCGCGCCAACCGCACGTACGCTTCGTCCTCGCGCGCGAGCCGGCCGTAGGCGTCGCGTACCAGCTCCGTCGCCGACGGCGGCAGTGCCGGGCCGTCGACGGCAGTGCCCGTGACGACCTCCGGTGCGGGCTGGAGCTCGCGCGTCTGCTGGGATGCGGCGTCGGCGGCGAGGATCTTGGGATCGACCGGTGCCGGGAGCGGTGTGCCGCCGATCTCGGTGCCGGCCGGGTCGATCGGTGCGGCACCGTCGGCGTCGAACGAGAACAGATCCAGTTGGGCGTCGGATTCGCTGCGGCGGGTTACTTTCCGCTTGCCGCGGTCTCGGCCACTCTCTCGTCGAGCTGGCTGGTGAACGATGGATACAGCGGGTGGCTCTGCGACGTCGGGTAGGGCTCGTTGTCCTCGATCCTCGCCGCTATCAGATGCGCTGCGTAGTAGAGGAACTGCACCGGCCGGCCCTTCCACAGCTGGTCCGTCAGCCGGTCCGCTTCCTTGTCCGGGTCCGCGCAGTTGAGCGGGTTGCGCCACCGCTCCGGATCGCTCTTGTGAACCTGAATCCGCGCCTGATCCCGTTCCGCTTCCGCTTCCGGGCTCTCCTGGTCCGGTGGGTAGGCCTCCATCTCCGGCGGGAGCTGGCCGTAGATCTCCTCGTTGATCACGAAGTCCGTCGCCTGCGCCCACGCCTGGTTGATCATCCCGACCTTCTCCATGTACGGGGGCGGCTGGCCGTTGTCGCGCATATAGCGTTGCAGCACTTGCTGTTCCATGACGATCTTCATGTTGTCGATCCGCTCCGCGATCCGCTCGCTCTCGGTCTCGAGGAACGCCTGCTGATCGGTCGGGCTCAGCTCCTGCGGCAGCCCCTGGTGCTCCAAGTAGAGCTTCATTATCTCCTGCGTTATCGGGTCGATCATGGGTGTCACTGTCCTCTGTCTCGGCGAACAAATCGAGTTGGAAATCGTCGGAATCTTTGGCCACGGTGTGCGCTCCTGAAGTCGGGCGAGACGTCTGTGCGACCCGCACTGCCCGGGACCGGGCAGGGATCGTTAACGTCGTCGTCGGCCGGAGACGCACTCTCCGGCCATATCGGACCTGGTGGGTCTAGCCGGACCCACCAGGTCCCTTCGGTCGATCGAATCGGTAGTTGTGTCAGGCTCCACCTGAATCGTCAAGATATGTTGACGATGTGGGTGGGTGGGGTCAGTCGAGGCCGTCGAACCAGCCCGCTGGGGGCAGGGTCAACGTTCGCCGTAGCGGCGGGGTCGTTTCGTGGTTGTCTCTGCTGCACAGATACATCGGGCCACCGTCTGGATCGAGCAGCACTCGCAGCATCGGGTCGGCGTCGTGGATCCACCAGGCACTCGGAGCCCCGAGGTTCTCGCTCGCCTCCGCGCCTTCCCACGCCAGCCATAGGTCCCGCAGGCGGCGCACCACTTCGTCGTGTCGCCACCACTCGGGGCAGAACACTCGCCCGCTCTTACCGGCGGTGCCGCTGAGCTTGCGGGTGATCAGGGTCGCGAACCAGGTGTCGAACCAGTCGAACATCGACTCGTACTGCCGCTCCGGTTCCGGCGGATTCCCGTTCGGATCGAAGTCGGTGGCGTCCGGATCGAACTCGGTGGCATCGGGGTCGTCGTATGCGGTCACAGGAAGGGCTCCTCATCGCTCTCGGTGACTTCGTCGATGTCGACTGCGTCCTCGTCGAGCAGAATCTGTGTCTTCTCGGGGATTCCGTATCGCCCGGCCGAGGCGGTGATGGCGTCGGCGTTCGGGCCGTCGGACCAGTACAGCTTCTTCATCAGCACCGGCCGGTTGCCCGAAATCTGGACCAGGGCTCGGGTTTTCGGGATCGCGGCGAGGTCGTCGACGGTCATGATCGGCTCCTTCGACCAGGACTGAGACTTTGAGGTCGAGCCGCTGTCGAACATGCCGCCGCTACGGGAGGTCGACCAGCGTTCGACGTCGTGATCGCCGACGAGCGCAGACAGGTCCGACAGGGTGGTCTTGTCCTTGATCCCGCCGCCGTACCAGAGGAAGTTCGCGGCATCCTGGAGTTGTTTGACCCCGTCCTGACCCCACACCTTCTGTGCTTGGGAGAGGTTCTGCACGATCGTCATCAGGCAGATCCCCTGGGAGCCGAGGTGGGAGTACCAGGCGGGGAGCTCAGTGAGTCGGCAGACGTTCGCGGCCTCGTCGAGGATGCACAGCATCGGTACCGGCATCCGCCCGCGCGGGCTGCGGCGTGCGGTCCGTTGGGCTGCGTCGATGATCGACCCGATCAAGGCCGTGGTCAGTGCCGACGTCGAGTCCGGTCCTTCCTTGGACAAGGCATAGATGGTGTCGGTGCTGGTGACGAACTTCTCGACCACGAATTCGGGCATCGAGTGCGGGTAGCGCACCCCTCTACCGATGTCGGTGTCGCGGGCCGCGCCGAGGGAGACGTCGACGCGTTCGGGTGGGAGCACGCTCATCACGTAGTTCTGCTCTTCGAGCAGGCTGATGAACCGGCGGGCCATGTCGTACAGGCCGTCTCGCTGACGCGGGTTGAGCCCGCGCACCGATTGCAGCCGCATCGCGACGATCTGATGGTTGTGTTCCTCGAGGATCTTCTGGGGGAGTTCGTTGTCCTCGTCGGAGAGCCAGCCGTAGACGTGCAGCAGATCGCCGCCCGCACACGCGGCCGCGAGCAACATCTGCGCGAATAATTCCTTTGCGCCGCCGTCGAAGTAGGAGGAGTCCGCCTTCGCCGAACCGTCGTTCGAGGCGGCAGCGAAGTAGGAGGCGAGTTTGCGGGCAGCGGCGATCGAGGTGATGCCGCGGAGTGGATTCCACCAGAATCCGTCGCCGCCGGTGAGCGGCCCGTCGGCGATCCCCTGTAGGTCGTAGCGCCAGACGGTGCCGAGTTGTTCGCGGACGCCGCGGGTGAGGTCATGGCCGTCGCGTTTGTTCGAGGTGAACAGGGCCGCGCCCGGTGCGGTGCAGAGGGCGTCGATCGCCATCGCGGCGGTCTTGCCCATACGAGGACCGGCGAGGGCGAACATCATGTCCTCCCAGGACATGAACACTTTCTGGTTGCCTTGGACCGTGCGGCCGACGATGACCCCGATGTCGGCGTCGTCGAGCGTGTCCCGGTCGGCGAGATCCGAGCGCAGCGACTTCGCGCGTTCGCGTGCCTGCTTGCCGGTCACCCCGGTCAGCTTCGATGTCGGGCCCATCAGGCGGGCCTTGGCGTCGACATCGTTCTTCCCGCCGCGTGAGGCCCGAGCGGCCGCAGCGACGCCGACGAGACCGGAGCCGATGATCACCGCCATCACGAAGATCACCGTCGAGGCTGTCGGCCACGTCAGCTTCCCGCCGGCCACGGAGAACAGGGCCTGAAACGGGTTGCCGGGGATCTGCTCGCCGGTGTCGGTGAATGCGTGTCCGAGCCAGAGTGATCCGTATCCGAGGGCGATGAGCACGATCACCACCGAGACGGCGATCAGCGGGAGCACCGACGAGGAAGCGCCGGCACCTTTCGAGGTGGGCTTCTTCGTCATCACCATGCGTCCACACCACCTTCGACGGCCGCATCGATGCCGCGGTCGATTTCGATGATGCGGGCGACCCGGTCGGTGATGTCGACGACCGAACCCGACGACTGTTCCTGGCGCGGTGTCTCCCGCAGAAGGTCGACCAGCCTCAGGGGTTCGACGTCGGCCGAGGTGGAGGACACGTCGAGGGTGTGTTCGGCAATGTCCTCGAAGTCGAGACCGTCGAGTTCGGCGGGCAGCTCTAGGACGTCCAGAGACAGGCCCGGTCGCAAGACTGCGTCGTCGATACCGTTGTCGATCAACCGTTCTCGCCATGCGTCCTCGTGCACAGCCGTGCGATTGACGGTGGCGTCCGCCCACTCCTGTTGGGCGGGGTCGGTGAAGGTCTGCGCCGCGATCAACTCGTGCGCGACACCGGATGCGGCGAGATACGCAGCAGCCCGGACCAGCGACACGTCGGTGTCGAGCAGCCCGAATGCGCGACTGTCACTGCGCGGCTCGTACGAGTGGGAGCGACTGCGGATCTCGTCGCGGCGTGTGTGCGCCCGGTCGGGCAGGCTGCGGCGTCGTGCGGCAGCCAGGGTGGCGCGTCGGCCGCGTTCGTAGGCTGCGGCGGCGATCTGTGAGCGGCGCTGCTGCTCGGCTGTAGAGACGGTGCGGGTCATCGACGGACACCGCCATCGAAAGCTGATGGATTCTCGGGATTGCTCGACACGAGCAGGAGTGAAATCGACATGGAGGGCCTTCACTGGGAGCGTCGGCCAGCCCACAGCACGAACACACCGGCACCAGATAGAGGTGCAGTGCAGCGCTGTTGCTGGATGGACGCTCGACCGTGACCCTCATCGACGGTCGAACAACATCAACCCTAATACATGGACACGGTATCTTGCAGCACCCAATAGCTCTTACGACAGCTTCGGGAACTGTGTTCAACGATCAATCCACCGAGCAGATGCCGTAAGCGAGGACGATGGCATACAACCTGCGAGCTGTTTCGTACCCCATCCCGCCGAGATTTTGGGACGTCGCCGAGATAATTTGTGAGTCGGAGGCTCCGCGCTCAGCATCGAGGCAGAGCCTGATCCCATGGTCGCGGACGGTGAACTGGCCGTACGCATCCACCAGATCACTGTCTCCGAGGTATGTGTCGAGCGCATCGTTGTAGCTCGGATACAGGCCACTACGCACTGCGTAGTTGGTTGTTTCCTGTTCTGGTGCAGTGGTCGCCGCAACGGTCGCGATCGTTCCACCAGCAATCCCGACCAGCAATAAGCCAGCAACCAGCTTGGTACGCAGAGCCGCGTTCATCGGGCATCGCTTTCGTTCTCGTCGGGGGTTTCCTGCGTAGGTGCGCCGGGAGCAGTTCCGGCAGTCCACTGCGAGCCGTCGAACCATCGAAGACCGTTCTGCTGGTGGGGGTCCGGGTACCAACCTGGAGGTGCCGACGGTAGGGAAGCATCGCCAGCTGCGCCCGTTCGGATCGGCGCGGGCACAGTAGCCGGGGTGGGTGTCGGCGGTGTTGGCGACGTTTTAGCAAGGTGAGCAGTTGCGGGGACGCCGGCGGTGCTGTTGCGTCGCGCCGCAAGGAGGTTCGTCCATGTGAGCTTCCGGAGCGCGAGAACCGCGACTGCGATACCGACGACGACTGCGGGCCATGCGACCCAGCGACGAAATGTCAATGCGTCGGTGCATTTCGTGTACGGCCCGACGTCGAGGTCGAGAGGGGTCGGAATGTCGAGACTGTCTGCGAGCGTGGTGTCGAATCTGTCGACGAGCGCCTCGGGTTCTTTGTTCTCCCGGGTGATCGTGGTGCCGCATGCCGCAGTGAGCCCATACGACGAGACCGACACGGGATACATGAGCAAGATGATCCCGGCGACAGCGAGAAAGACACCGACCAGAGCAGCCGCTCTGATTCGCGTTGCGCGTTCCGCCGAAGAGCGAACAGGCACTGAGAAACCCACTTTCTTCTCGGACGATCCCTTTGACGAAACCGCACGCTCCGCTATCGCTGTTGCCCGTCGTTCCGTTTCGTCGACGGAACGTGTGTGGACATAACCCGGGGGCGACGCCGATAGGGCCGCGACGCGCGCGACTGTGTGCATGTACAGCGCGCGGGGGTTCCGCCGGTGAAAGATCGAGGCATGGCAATCGTGCTCGACCAGGCTGACCGCCTCGATAACATCCTCGGCAAGCCGAGCACCGCCGTGTGGGAAGTCGACCACGGGCTCACGCAGGCCGTCCGTGGTCTGCCCACATGACCGGGGAGATCGTAGTGGCCACCGGATCGGGCCAGCCGACGCAGAAAGCAGACGTCCTCGCGCGGGCCTGCGCCGCGCTCAGCAACGGAGACGACAACGCAGCCAAGGCCATCATCGGCACCGACTACCCACACGTTGTCGGCACCATAGCGCAACGCCGATACACGCTCCCCGAGATGCTGCGCACCTTCTACCGCGACGGATTCCTCGACCGCTACTCCGGCGACCGACTGATCCACCCGGGAGCATTGAGATTGCTGTCGGTCGTGCTGCCGAACGAATTTCCCGCACATTCGAATTGGAAGATGACCGAGACTCATTTCGCGTTCTGGGAGCTGTTCCCGACCATCGATCACCTCGACCCTGTCGCCCGCGGGGGAGCAGACGAGGCCTCGAACTGGGTCACCACCTCGATGCTGCGCAACTCCGCCAAAGCGCACTGGAGACTGGACGAGCTCGGCTGGACGCTGCACCCACCCGGCGATGCACAGCAGTGGGACGGCCTGTCGGGCTGGTTCACCGACTTCCTCACCGACCGCCCCGACCTCGCCGCGTCCGCGGCCTATCTGGGTCGGTGGCTGCGCGCCACCCGCACGGTTCAGGCCGAACGCGCCTGAACCACGGGGCACGTCGAGACGGCAGAACTGGGGGAGTGCTGAGCCGGCGGTTATGGGCGCGGCCGATAAAGCAGCCCTTATGTCAGGCTCAACGCAGGTACGTCTGTCAGGGGTACCCAGTGGGGTTCACCTTGAGAAGTGCTTCGGCCTCTGCCAGCCACTTCTCGCGTAGCTCGTCAGCCTGGTCGTCCGTGAGCGTGGTGTACGGATTGTCTCCATTGAACCCGCGGGGGCTCTCAGGTTGCTGACGTTGCATTTCGTCGAGTTGGTCTTCACGCGCTCGCCACTGCTCATATTTCTGCTTACGGAAGGGCGCGATGTCGATCCCGAGGTCGCTGAGACAGGCCGCACCTTTCTCGCTCGCGGTTCCTGTTCGATAAAGCGTCAGCTGATGACTCTTCAACCAGTAGCTTTGTGCTGCCCTGACGACTTCCGCTGTGGCCTTGGTTCGTGTGGACGCCAGGGCAAAGGTGGTGACGCAGCGGTCGAAGGGAACGCCAGCGACGGTCTGTTCCCTATGTACTTGAGTGGCCAGGGTGGCGACCGGATGGCCATGTTTGTCTACGGCGACCCATGTGGGCGTGTCGAGCTTGGAGGGGTTATCTCCGTCGCCGAACGGCGCTCCGCAGTCGAAGAACATGATGGTAAAGGCTGCACCAGTGGCGCTCACCAGGTGACTGTACCGAGCAACCTTCGGGTACCTATGATTCATCTGACCTGCCGTTGCCGGTGAGTCGCCTGAGGCAAGCGGTTGCACTCTGCGAAGATCAAATGCACAGACCAGCAGGAGAGAGGGTGATGGTGTCCGGCCTTCTCGTCCCGGCTCGTGACCCGGGCGCTCGCGGCTCCAGAAACGCACGCGGCAAGGCGGCACCGGCGATGTCGCCGGCCACAGTACTGGCGGGCGTCCCGGAATGGTGGGCACAGCGCGCGAGCGCAGCCGGTCTCAGCGGCAAGTGGCTCGATGTCTCCCAGGCTGTCGATACAGCGCTCCCGAAAGAAGTTGCGACACCGTTCGACGTCCCCGAACAACTCGGCACCGCCGAACAGCTCGGCGAACGGTACGTCGCGTCCCTCGGCACAAAAGATCGATCGGATCACGGGCGTCACTACACACCGCAGCCGCTGGCAGCGGAATTATGGGCAATGACCAAACGTGCGCTCGGTTGGAAGCGCCCCCGCCCGCTCCCAGGATTGGTACGCGACCCGGCGTGCGGTGCCGGTGCACTCCTGTTGCCCGTACTCCGAGACCATCTCGGTGCCAGTGCGCGAACTGACCCGCAACTCGTGCTGGCGGGTCTGCCCAATGCCATTGCGGGCATCGACAACGATCCCAATGCCGTGTGGCTCGCCAACGTCGTCCTCGCCGCCGAACTTCTGCCACTGCTCGCCGTCACACCGCGCGCACGACGTCGTCCGCTTCCCGCCCTGACCGAAGTCGGGGACGGACTGGCCGCCAACGACTCCCGCTGCCTGGTTTCGCTGATGAATCCGCCGTACGGACGCGTCAAGCTGAACCCCGATGAGCGAGCCCGGTTCGCACGACACCTGTACGGCCACGCCAATCTCTACGGTCTGTTCATGGCGTCCGGGATCGAGTCGCTCTCCCCGGACGGAGTGTTGGCGGCCTTGGTCCCGACATCATTTCTCGCCGGACGTTACTTCGAAGCCCAACGGGGTGTCCTCGCCACCGAAGCACCCCTGCGGTCGGTAGGTTTCGTCAACGACCGGGCTGGAGTCTTCGACGGCGTACTGCAAGAAACATGCCTGGTGACCTTCTCGCCGAAGAAAACCCGAACTGTGACAATCACTTCCGTCAACGGCACTGTGAGTCCGATTGCCAAAGTCGCAACACCCAAGCGTGCCGGACCCTGGATCCTCCCTCGCCGTGCCGACGACGCCCCTGCGGCTGCCGCAGCTCTTGCAATGCCGCTCACTCTCGCGTCAGCGGGGTGGAAAGCGACGACCGGACCGCTGGTCTGGAACCGCCGAGCATCCGACATCTCCGCCTTGCACGCAGCGGGCGCGGTACCGATCCTCTGGGCTGCCGACATCGACGGTGGAGTGGTCCATCAGGACCCTGCCCGGGATGGCCAGCGGTATCTCAGCCTGCGGGTTAAATCCGACCAACAAGTGATGGTGCTCCGTGAGCCCGCCGTGGTCGTTCAGCGAACAACAGCCCCCGAACAGCCCCGACGCTTGGTCGCCGCTGAACTCACTGACTCAGTACTCACGCAATGGGGAGGGATGGTCGTTGCCGAAAACCACGTGAACGTGCTCCGCCCCACGTCGTCGAACCCAGCCGTCACTCGAACGACACTCACTCGGCTGCTCGCCACTCGCACCCTTGACCGAGTCATGCGCAGCATGTCCGGATCGGTTGCCGTCAGCGCGTACGAGCTTGAATCCTTGCCTCTGCCAGGCCGCGACATCCTCGCGTCATGGGAAGGCCTCAGTGGTGACGCTCTGGAAGCAGCTGTCCGGTTCGTCTACCGAACGGACCTGCCATGACCTATCTGCCGCCTGTCCCCACCCGCACCGAGGTCGAACAGCGACTACTGGCCATCTTCCCGCGCGCGGCATTCGACACCGCCTTGTCCAGCCCCATCGCAGCTACCGGCGTGACGGCCATGCTCTACGTCGGAGCGATTGTCCCAGAAGACGACGAGCCCACTGATGAACACCGGTGGATGACACCCACGATGTGCCTCTGGCTATCGGACGCCGGCATCGTTCACACCGATTTCTACGAACGAGAGCAGTGGTACGCCGCTGCCCGCCGCGGACAAAACAAGGTCCGAAGCCTCGTCACGGAATGGGGCCACGAATACAACCCGTGGTACGCCAACAACTCACGCGAGCCGCTGCGCGACGAATCGTTACGAATGCTGCGGGAACGCGGCGCGGCAACTTGGCGTCCCGGTAAACCACAGAACTACTCAGGGCCACGCTGGGCGCTCGCCGGGGCGTTCGCCGCGCTATTCGACCCTGATCTGACCGGAACCGATCTTGACGAAGCCATCGAGCAATGGCGCAGCGGGCACCTAGAACCGCTCGAAATGGTCAGGATCAGCGTTCAAGGCAACATGGCCGCAGCGTCAACCGCCGTCACCGTCACGATGCCGCACGACCGGTCGACCCGCGCCTTGGAACCCGGTGTCGCCTCACTGATTCTCAAAGGCGTCATCGAACAATGGGCACCAGCACGACTCGTGGTCCCAGTCGTCGTGTCCATCTCGGAACCGGGCAACAAACTGTACGTCGCCGACGGTCAGCTGCTCGCTGCCGCAGGCATCAGTATCAGCGTCTCTACGCTGCTCCCGGACGCCCTCATCGTCGACATCGGAACCAAACCGGCAACGTTCTGGGTAGTCGAAGCGGTCGCGACTGACGGTGAAATCGACAACGCACGGAAAGCTGCGTTGCTTCAGTGGGCAGCCGATCAAAAGATCCCGCCCGCCCGGTGCCAGTTTCTCTCCGCATTCGTGTCACGCAACGAGGGCCCGGCGCGTAAACGACTCAAAGACCTCGCCACGGGAAGTTTTGCTTGGTTCCTTGCCGAACCATCGCACGAACTCGCCTGGTACGAGCTGGCGGAGCCACCTCGATATGCGTAGCTGATTGTGCACTTGTGGCTTTCTCGCGATCCACGACCTTGTCCGGGTGATCGGTTCGCTATGTCCGTGATTACGGGCCCGAAGCGCGAGCGCTCAATGCTTTCGCCCGTTTGCTGAGGCGGTTGGTCGTTGCAACCAGAACGCTGCCTTCCTTGGCGGTCAGTGGCTTGAACTCGGCCACTCGAGCCGACTTAAGAACCCACTGTTCGTCACCGGGCCGCGTGGGGTCGAGCGTGAAGACGGCGTGCGCAAAGTTGTTGCGCTCGTGGAAGACAGGTTGCGCTTCGGCCAGCAGTGCTCGGACGTCGTCGGCCAGCGATGTATCCATCGATCTGAGCTGGCTTTTGCAGAGCTCGACTGCGGCTCCAGAGCTTTTGGCCACGTCCATCCAGTTCTCGGTCCAGGGCTTACCGTTCTTTGCGGCCCACCCGATCATTCCGATCTGGATCTCAAGCAACGAACATGCGGCCATCACCCTGCCCAGCCATTCGTAGTGGTCAGGCGGTGGAGTCGGGTTCGGTTGCTGCACTCTCAACTTCTTTCTTTGTGGCGGGGAAGCGGCAAAGTAGAGCCGCTGGATGCTACGCCAGTGTGAACCACTGCATGTGCTGTGCTGCCGCAGGCTTCGTCACACTCACGCGTCCACCACGAGCGTCGTGCGAACGCCCCAATCTCGCAGCCGCACTATTCAGGAAATGCATCGCAAGTAGATTGTTCGGTTTGTTGATAACAATCAGCCGAAGCGGGGGGCGCAAAGCCAACTGGCCATTTGGTGGACATTGTGTAGTACACGCCAGTCAGGTCTGCGGCGTCGAGATTCTTAACTTTACCCAGGTCTGCGCCCGCGAGATTGACGTTCGTTATCGACTCATCAGCGTGTAGGTGTGGACGAGGGGTGATCAGGGCCGCGTCTTCGGCGTCGGCTGTGCTCAGCGCCTGACCGACCCCTCGATCCTTGTTGGGGATTCCGGCAACCAGGCGATGCTCTGGCGATCGGGCCGTCGCCGTTAGTGTCAGCTGCGGACTGTCCGTCAGTGCCCGGCTCTACAGTGGCGGGCGTGAGCGACAACGAGTCCGTGGCCACGGTGCCTGAGCGTGTGCTCGACGAGTGCGCGCACGTGTTGATCGACAAGATCGACCAACTACTCGATCGGGTGACCGACCGCGCTGTGGCAGCACCGACACCGGGGTCGGCGGCGTGGGAGTTGGAGTGGAGCGTCCGAGACACTCCGATCGGACGTACGCGCGTGGCCGAACGCTCCCGTGTGAGAGAGGAACTGGCGCGCCGCGCACTTGCCGGCCTCGGCATCGCCGAAGGTTCCGCACCGGCGGTGCCGGCTACGCACGCTCCCCCGGTCCGACCCCGCCGGACGAAGCCCGGGCGTGTCCGCGTCGACGAGGCACAGCTGACCTTCTTCTGAACCCGCCGCTCGAACTCGTTTCCCGATGGGTGCAGGCGTACGACCCCGCTGCTGTCCTGCGGCACCCGTTTACCGACGCACGGTGCGTTTCTTGGTGCCTGCGGTGGATTTGCGGTCCTCGAACTTCAGCTTGAATCCAAATGTCTTGCTGCCCTGGTAGGTACCTCCGGCCAGTGCGCCCCTGGCTCGGTACGTCTTACCTGTCTTACTTGTGGCATCGAATTCGATGGTCTCCCCGGCCAGCAGCGACGCGAGTTCCTGCTCGGTGAAGTCCTTGCCCGGCCAGTGTTCGTTGGCCCCCCATCCCCGGCCTTTGAACGTGACCGGCTTGCCTTTCCACACTCCGCTGACCAGGTCGGTTCGAGGTGCACGCTCTTCGAACTGCGGGTTGAAGCTCACGTGTGGGTACTGCTTGCCGTCTTTCTCCCTGACGCCTGGTTCGAGTTTTCCCGTGCAGGTGAACGTCTTTCCCGACTTCGCGCTTGTTGCGATGATTTCGATGACCTGCCCGGCCAGCAGTTTCGCTACTTCGGTGTCGGTGAACCGGTGGCCACCGAAGACTCGCTTCGCGCGGGTCACGACCGTGCCTGCGTGGGTGAAGTGCAGCTCGGGTGGCAGGTCGATCATCTCCACCGCCGCCCGAGTCACTCCGGCTTTGCCCATACGCGCCGTGAGTTCGCCGGACAGCGTGCTCGAATTTGCCTTCATCGTCGCGAGGTCGCGGCGCACCAGATCCGCTACGAGGGAGAGATAGTCGGCTGCCTCACCGGTTCCGGCCTCGATCTGCGCCATCTGCTCGAAGACCTGCTCGGTGAGCGTGAGGTCACCGATGTGTGTACCCGGCAGGATCCGATGGTTGAGTTCACCGATCGCGCTGAGGGTGGTCTTGCCGCGTTTCTCGACCATCAAGGCCTTGCCGCCCGCGTTGTTCGTGACCTCGGCATAGGTGCTCGTCCGGGTCGCGCCGGTACCTACGCTCCGCTTCTCGAGCTGCTTCATCAACCAGCCCATCGTCGGATGCGGCGGCCGCGGCGGGAAGCCCTCGTGGACGAACGGGTCCGCGACAGTACCCAACGCCGTCACACCAGTGGGTTGCTCGTCGCGCTCGCCGTCCTCCTCCTCGACGACGAACACACCTTTCCATCCGAGCACTGCGGGCACATTCAGCGATCCGACGAAGCTCGGATACTTCTCGACGTGGCCGCGATGCTGGTCGTACTCGTAGTCGGGGGCGAGCATTGTCAGGTAGTTCTTCGCGAGGAGCTCGTAGATCTCCCGGCCCAATTCACCGTAGGTCTTCTCCACTGCCGCGAGGCTCGGCGGCACGTTGGGCCCCGGACGGTTGGCACCGTGCGCGCCACCGGCCTTGACGTGGCTCGTACGTGGGCCGCGATGGCTCAGCGCCGCCGGATCCACGCCGACCACACCGGCGATCGCGTCGACCGATGGAAGCAGCTCGTTGAATTGCTCGATCGAGATGAATTTGTCCTCGGTGCGCGGGTAGGACACCACCTGCGCCTCGTACATCTTCTGATAGGTGTCGAGAACGTTCTTGGCTCCGAAGCCCTTCTTCGCCAGCAGTGACGACAGTCCGGCCAGGTCCATCAACCGCGGCGGTCCCGTTTTCTTGCGTGTGGTCCCGTCGTGGACGACCGGTGACGACTGCAGGCCGCCGGGAACATCGTTCTCGTTCTCGAATCGATCGACCTCGGGGTCGGTGTACGTGACGCCGTTCTCGTCCCGAAAACGGTTCTCGTAGAACGCCTTCTTGAGGTATGCGTGGTGCGCGTCGAGCCCGTCACCGACGATCACGACCATTGCGGACTTGAGCCGCCCGTTACGCAGTACCGTGCTCGCCCCGGTCGTCTTGGTCGCAACTCTGGTGAACTGCATCGAGAGCATGTCCCACTTCGACCGGAAGTCGGCTTTGCGGTAGTCGCCCTCGGCAGCGATCGCCGTGACCGGCCGACGGGCTGTGAAGGCCTTACGCAGCGATGCCGGTGTCTCGTCCAGGAACTCCATGCGTTCGAGCTTCTTGTTCTCGAGGCCCAGGTACTCCACGATCTCCCAGCCCAGCAGTGAGCCTTCACCGGTCGGATCGAGATCGGCTGCATTGCAGACGCTCTCGCACTCCGAGAGCACTGTCTTGAGGTCCTGCAGCAAGCTTTTCGCGTCCGGATCGGTGACCAGCTTGCCGCCGGACACCCGGCGCCGGATCTCTCGCTCCCAGCGGAAGTCGTCGGCGTTCCACGGGAGATATTCGAGCTCCCAGCTCTTGTACTTGTCGGTGAGAGGCGCGGGCACCATTGCGGAAGGGTCTTTCAACTCCAGCAGGTGGCCGCGAGCGTGGACGATGACGTACTCCGTGCCTGCGAACGTGCCACTCATACCGCCCAGTGCGGTGGCGAAGTTGCGAGCTGCGGAGGGCTTTTCGGTGAGGATTCCGACTTTTCCCATGACAAGAGATCCTTCTCTGCGGTGCGTGCGGCGTGTGGACAGCGAGGGTGTTGCCGGTGGCCGGTCGGGCTAGAGGCTTGCGCTGACGAGGCGGTAGTTCGCGACCTTCCAGCCGTCGTCGGTGCGTTCGAGGTCGACGGCTCCGGTGTATCCGGTGAACGGGGTGATCTCACCGCTGCGGTGTTGGACGACGCGGTCGATGACGACAGCCACGGTGGCCTGGTTGTCACCGTCCATCTCGGCGGCTGTGCCGTCGGCGTAGATGCTGGTGTCCGGTCGAGCGACGGCGGTGACGACGTCTCCGCTGCGCGCCCATGCCGACCACTCCGGGATCGGCTGCGGGGCTGGATCGGGTGGCGTGGCGGCGGCGGTGGCCATCGATCCGGTCACGTTGTCGCGTTGGGCGTGCAGGGCATCCCACGGTGAGTCCTGCACTGCGGGTTGCCAGGTGAACACACCGGACATCACCGACGTCGCGACGCCGACCGGGTCGGTGGCCGACGGGTCGATGGCGATCCCGGCGTCCGTGCCCGGTGGTGGCGGTGTGTCCGAACCGCGGAACACGAACACGATCAGAGCGGCAATGGCGACCACCCCGACGATGCCGAGACACGCGAACACGATGCCTGCTCTTCGGCTCATCTCGTGGTCTCCTGCGAGTCGGAGTCGTTCGCTGATTCAGCGTCGGTGTCGCAGATCTGGCCCAGCGCAGCGGCTTTGGCGATGACTTCGAGCCAATCGACGATCGGTGCATCCGCCTGGCGGTTGTGGAGGATCTGTGCCATATCTGTGCTCCTTGGTCTGTGATGGTGCCAGTGTCCTGGTGGCCACCGACAACAAGTGTGGTTGTGTGCCGCGCTAGCCGACGGTGGGGACTCCTGCTGCGGCGACAACGCTCACCGTCCATATCGCCCACATGACGAGCGCGGTCGCCGCCACGTGGATGGCTTTGCGGAGCGCAGTGACAGTCCAGTTCTGCGCTCGCGCAGAGGCGTCGGCGACAGCGATGAGGCTGCCTATGGTCATCGCCGCGGTGACGACGATGACGGCCCACCAACCATGCGCGAGAACGTCGCTGGTCGCTGCGGCGCGGCCGCTGTCCTCGATCGTGGTGATCATCGACTCCAGGATCAGTCGGGCGACGGGAACAGCCCACACCGTCCATACGATGACCGAGGTCAGAGCAAGGGCTGTCAGTGCTCGATGTCGATCGTGGGACGTCAGGTGGTGGCTGGTGCGTGTCGGTGCGGTGTTCATGAGTGGGCCTTTCCGTCGAGCATTGGTCGGTGGCGGCTATCGGGCCAGGTCGTAGTCGGATGCGGTGGCGGTGATGGTGGTGACGTAGTTCTGGGTCTCCGAGTAGGGCGGGATGCCACCGAACTGTTGGACCGCTCCTGGGCCGGCGTTGTATCCGGCGAGCATCAGCTCCACGGGATCACCGGTGATAGAGCCGGATTCGATCCCCGGTCGCAGGGTGTCGGCGACCGAGCAGTTGTATCGTCCCTGCGCCATGACGGCGTCGCCGATGTCGTTGGGATCGCCCTCCCCCGCAGCTCCGGTGACCACGCCCTTGTCGTCGACGGGGAAACCGAACGACGCCCACGTGCCGGGGAGGAACTGCGCATACCCTTCGGCACCGGCCGGGCTGGTCAGACCGGGTGTGAAGCCGGATTCCTGTTTGAGCTGAGCGGCGAGGATCGCGGGTGAGAGCTCGCGGCACTGCGCGGCCGAGAGGGCGAGCCACGGCTCGAACTCGGGAGGGATCTGGCCGGCGGCGAGGTTCGCGTGATCACCGAGTCCGGCACCGGGTGCGGTGGTGCAGTTGCCTGTGGCTTTCGGTGCGGATCCGCCGCCGCCGGGGACGGGCCCGTAGGTCTGCCCGGGTGCCGGTGCGCCGTGGCCGACGGTGGTGACGTGGACGTGGTCGAAGTGGTTCTGGGTGGGAGATCCCCTGTCCTCCATGGTGTTCGGTTCACCTTGGGAGGGGATGTATTCCTGTCGCCAGATCATGTATTCGATCTGGAGGTAGTCGCGGTTCGCCCATAGGTAGTCCTTGACCTGGTCGCCGAGTGCTTTGCCTTCCTCGGAGGACCAGTTGTCGATCATGATGTCCGCGGCCCGGCCGGAGGGGTGGTCGTCGAATCCCCCACCGTCGGCGCGCCACCCACCGATCGTGGTGATCTGCGGGAACTTCGCGTGCACGGCGCGGGCGACGCGGACGGTGTCGACCTGGAAGTGCTCTTCGGAGCCGACGTCGGCGGGCAGCGCCGCCATTTCCGCTGTACTGCCGCCAGTCGGTGCGGACGGCGACGGCGACGGCGACGGTAGTGGGCTCTGGCCGGTCTGTCCGCTGCCGGGTTCGGCGGCGGCTTCGTAGAACGGCTGCGGGTCGATCGCGTTGTCGGGTGACCAAGGGCCGGTGTGGTACTCGAAGTGCAGGTGCGCGCCGGTGGTGTCGCCGTTGTTGCCTTCGTCGGCGATGTGCTGACCGGCGGTGACACGTTCGCCTGGCGTGACCAGGACACCGTCGGGGAACATGTGCCCGTACACCGTCGAGACGGTCTGCCCGTCGATGTTGTGCTCGAGGACGATCCACATCCCGAACCCGTCGGCGGGTCCGGCTTGGGTGACGATGCCGTCGGCGTAGGCGTAGATCGGTGTACCGACGGGTCCGGCGAGGTCGATGCCCTTGTGCATCGTCCCCCACCGCGACCCGAACGGGCTCGTGAGCTGCGCCTCGGAGGTTTTCATCGGTTTGGCGAACGACCCGGCCGGAACCCCGCCCGCGGCGGAGGAAATGCCTTTCCCGGGAATGCAGTTGGTGGGTACTTCTTCTCGGACCCCGGTGGTGACGAACAGGACCACGAACAGGGCCAGCGCGAGCACGACGGTCAGAGCGATCGCGCCGCCTTTTTTCACAACGCGGCCGCCGAAATCGACTCCGCGCCGATCGATCGCGGGGCGTGGGCGGCCAAACGCTCGGTGAGGGAACGGTTTTCCGAACGCAGTCGGGTGATCTCCTCCTCGGCGGCACGTAGTCGTGCGGTCACCTCGTCAGCTGCGGGGCGACGCGAGGGCCCGTACTTGTCCTTGATCCACCGGGCCACGGTGTTCTCGTGTGCCCCGATCGAGAGTGCCAAGGCTGCAACGCATTCGGCGCGGGAGGAGTAGTTGTGTCGCGACTTCTCGTATTGATCGAGCGCCCACGCGCGGGTCTGCGCCGGGTATTCGGCGCGGGGGTACTCGGCGGTCATCACTGCGCTCCGACCAGTGCCGTGTCGTGCGCGTAGTGGGCGTCGTCGGTATCGGCGGCGTGGTGCTGGCCGCCGGCGAAGTACTCGGCGAAGCGGGCGTTGGTGTCGTGGACCCCGGTGTCGTATTCGACGTCGGTGAGCACCGTCTGGATGGGGATGCCGGGGGTGTTGTCCTTGGCGACCTTGATCAGGAACTTCCCGCGCCCGATCGGGTTGCGGACGGTCCGCCGTTCGGACCCGCGTAGCGCTGCCCCGCGCGACCAGGAGGTGACCATCCCGGCTTCGGCGTCGGTGAACTTCAGCTCCCCGGACAGGCGTTCGACTTCACCGATGGGCAGTCCCCCGCACACGACCATGCCGGCGCGGTCGATGAATCCCTTCGCGGTCTTGATATCGGCTTCGGTGGGCAGGGTTTCGAGGTCACGGCCGGTGTGGGTAATCATCAGCAGCCCGGTCGCATCGGTGCGATTGAGACGGGTGATCTCGTTGACGCGGGCGACCATGCCCGGTCCGGCTCCGATGACCTGCCACAGCTCGTCCAGGGCCATCAGGAAGAGTCGTTGGCGGTCCAGGCCCGCGTCGGCGAGCAGGTGCGCCGCTTCCACGGTGCCGTAGGCGTCGGCCCAGCAGGAGAGCATCACGGCCGCTTTGAGGGTGGTGTCGCCGCGGTCGAGGGAGGAGACGTCGATGCAGATCATCGGTGCGTCGAGGTCGATCGGTTCGGTGGTGTGATCGGCGAAGATGTCCCCGAGCGGGCCGGAGGTCAGCGCGCCGAGAGCCTGCATCAATTCGGTGATCGCCTCGCGGTAGCCCTCGTGATCGGTCTTGTAGGCCGCTTGAAGCATGTCCGCCGATCCGGCGTCGATGCGGGCGTAGAGGTCCTTGAGCAGCGGCGGGTGGGTGTAGGAGAATCCGCCGTCGGCGTACAGCTCACGCAGCGCGATCCCGATCAGGGAATTCTCGAAGGCCTTCACCGAGTGGGTGTCGTAGCGGATCAGCTCGACCAGGGCGCAGACGGCGTTGATCTGGCGGGTGGAGATGGTGATGGTCGCGACGTCGATCAGCTCGTCGAGCTCGGCGATCCGAGCGGGGTCGGTGGCCTCGTCGCGGGCGGCGATCGCGCGGACGACGGCCTGGCCGAGGGCTCCGGCGGCGAGGGGGTTGAGATGTCCACCGCCGTGGCCGAGGGTGATGACCTGCCCGCCGACCAGGTGGGTGAGTTTGACGTATTCGCCTTTGATGTCGCCGGCGACGATCGGGGTCTGTCCCCATCCGCACGCCCCGAGGAGGATCTTGCGGATCAGTGTCGACTTCCCCAGGCCCGGCAGGGAGAGGACGAACATCGAGGGGTTTCCGATGAGCTTGTCGCGGAAGTAGGCGAATGGATCGCACGAGACGGCGTTGCCGGTGATGGCGTGCTGGCCGACGATGGTGCCCGCCGAGGGTGCGGCTGCGCCGATCGCCCACGGGTTCAGTCCGCACATCTGCACCGAGGTCGCTTCGTACTCGATCGGGGCCGGGACGGTGGACATCCGGCCACCACCGGCACCTTTGAGGCCGCGTGCGCTCGACGACAGTGCTGCGCGCCACCAGGGGTCTCCCGCTGCCTCGTGGACGGCTTGCTCGGCCCGTGGGTGGTCGTTGCGCCACCGGGTCAGCCCGAGGCCGCGCCGGGAAAGAGCGGAGGGTTCTTCGGCGTCGCCGGTGGCGATGAGGGCGGCGAGCTCGGCGTAGTCGGTGTCGCCGATGATCCACCGCACGAACGCCGACGGCTGCGGCGTTGACGTCTCGTACAGGTCGGGCTCGTCGGACCTGGCCTCGTCGTACCGAGGGTCGTAGTCCCTGCGCGGGCGGTGGTCGGTCGTCGTCATCGTAGGTGTCTCTTTTCTCGGGCAGGGGTGGGCCGGATGCGGTCGGCGGCGCTCTAGCTGCGGCGCACGAGGATCGAAGTGGAGATCTGATCGGGCAGGAGGACACCGACGCCGAGGCCGGCGGCGAACGCGGCGTCCTGGAAAGCGAATGCGCGCCGCAGTCGCAGGCGGGAGCGGGCGGCGAGGGATTCGGTGACGGCGGCCGCGTTCGCAATTTCTTCGACCGAGCCGACGGTGATCGTCAGCAGTGCCGAATAGCGTTCGTATCCGGCTCCGGAGACCATCTCGCGGCGGGCCTGCTCGGCGATCTCGTGGCGCTTCTCCGACCCGGCGGAGGTGATCTTGTTGCCGCGAGAGTTGATCGCGTGCAGGGCGTCTCGGTGTTGCTTGTCGACCTTCTTCGCGGCGTCCCCGGCGGTGTAGGGGCGGTAGACGAGCGTCAATCGCTTACGGGGGATGTCGTCGTGCGGCTGCAGCAGCGGTTTGAGGACGGTGTCGGTGAACACCGATTCGGGAGGTGCGGCCATTTCCCAGACGACCGAGACTCCGCCGTCGTGGCGGTAGTGACCCCAATCGGTCTTCGCACGTCCCGGTCCGGCGTCGTCCCAGTCGACGCCGTGCTCTTCGCCGGAGATTTCGAGTTCCTCGAAGTCGTTCTCGGTCGAGGGGTTGTAGGAGCGGTGCACGGCCGCGGTGATTTCGGCGGCGGTCATCGGTTGTGCGTCGATCCCGGCACCGGAGAGCGATTCGTACAGATCCGGCAGACGGCGGGCCAGTTCGGTGGCCATCTCTTCGGGGTCCTTCTGGCGTTCGCGGGTGGTGGCGCGGAAGGTGATCGACAGTCGTGCCAGGGTGCGGTGGCGACCCGAGGGCATCCGGACGGCGGACTGCTCGACGAACGACGCAGCCAGCGGCGGTGCAGTGGGGACGAGTTCGTGTTCGGCGCGCCGTGCCAGCCGCAGCCCGGTAGCCGGGATGTTCTCCACCACCACCACGGCACCGACGATGTCGCCTGGTAGTCCGAGGTCGGCGAGGTAGACGCCCCAGTCTGCGGTGTAGAGGTCTTTGTCGCGCTGGACGATCGCTTCGTCACCGCCCGGGAGGGCATCGAATACGACGGTGTAGCGGTGATCGTCGGGGTTGTGGATCATCCCGAACTCGTTGCCGTGACGGTCGATTCCCATGTAGACCTTGGTGCGGGCGAGCAGGCCAGGGAGCTTGTAGCGGCCACCAGGGATCCTCGAGTGCGGTCCGGCGTGGTACTCGGTGGACTTGTCGATGTGCTTACGCCGCATCCATTGCATTCTCAGTTGTCCTGTCTCGTAAAGGGTTCGGCCGTTCGGGGCGATGACCAGAGGGGTGAGGATGAGCGCGCCGACACCCATCAGAGCCAGTCCAACGACGACGTGGACGAAGATCAGGACTGCGAACGAGACCGCGAAAAACCCTGCACCGTAGGCAATGACCTTCGTCGGCAGGCCAAACGCGAACGTGCTCTGCGGCCGGTTACCTGCCGAATAGATCGGCGGCTCGTACGGGGCTTCGAGCTGCGCGCTCATCGTTGAATCCGTCCGTGGTAGTTGCCGACTGCGCCTTCAGCGGCCGAGCCGAGAGTGGTCGAGGCCGAGCCTGCGGTGCGGCCTACGGTGCCCGCAGCTTTGAGTGCCCCTGCTGCGCCGCGCAGGGTTGCCGAGGTACCGGTGCGGCCGGCCGATGCAGCGGCCGTTCCGACTCTGCGGGCTGCGCCCATCGGCCCGGACGATGCGCCCGCGTGCGAGGGACTCGATCCACCGTTGTAGCGGCCCTGGAAACCGGGAGACGAACGTGCGCCGGTACCGGCCGCACCCGAAGACCCGCCCTTGCCGCCACCCGAGGATCCGCCGACGGAGTTCGCGACCGAGCCGAGGGCACGCGATGCAGCCATCCCACCGGCACCCATCACCGCCCCGCCTGCTGCGCCGAGCTGACCGACCTCCCTGCCACCGGCGGAGATGGTGTCCGCTGCGGGAGCGACGATCTTGATCAAGGTGGGTAGGGAGAACCCGATTATCGCCAGGAGGACGGAGCCGATGATGACGGTGGCGATCTGATCCGAGCTCGACGCCGACGACGCCCAGAACGCGAACAGGTACAGCAGCGTCGCGACCGGTTTGAACAGCAACGCGCCGAGAGTGAAGGCAATCATCGACTTGTAGGAGCTGCGCCCGGTGCCGGTGGCCGACGCGGCAGCGGCGAGCGGGATCACGGCCACGACGACGCACAGCACCGCCTCACGGATCAACAGTGCGATCAATTGGGCGACCGACCCGAGGAATGCGAACCCAGCGCAGGCGAGCGCGAGGATCGGGCCGAGGCCGGTCTTGTCGTCGAACGCGGTGATGGCAGTGATCTTCTCGTTCAGGTCTCCGCCGACGAACTTCTCCAGCGCGTATGCAGAGGCGATGTCGCCGCCTTGATGGAACATCAACACCAGAATCGGCAGCAGTGACACGGTGACGACGGTGCGCACCAACATGGTCGCGGTCTCGGTGGCCCCTTCCATCACCGCTTGTTTGCGGGCGATCGCGAGCTTGATCATCGCGATGATGATGGAGGCAAACAAGGCGACGACGGTGAACCCGGAGATCAGATTCCGCAGCCCCGACATCGCGTTCTCCGCCGCGAGGCCCGGTATGCCGGAGGACATCCAGAACGTCATCACCGACCGGAATGCTTGGGTGTTGCCTTCCATCACCGATTTGGCGAAGTCCCCGACCGGGTCACCCCAGAATGTCGAGACTGCGGAGTCGACAGCGGTAGAGAACGCGTCACCGGGGTGATCACTGAACGCGTTGTCCAGGCACAGTGCCTCGTCCATGAAGCCACCGACCGCGGTTCCCTCGAGCGCATCGTTGAGCCAACCGTCACCGAGGACCGGCGAGCCTTCGGCGACGCACTCGCGGCGTTGTTGCTGGAAGTCGTTGCCGTCGGCGTCGGGGTTGATCTGCTCGGTCAGATTCGGTGCGGGTGCCGGTGTCGGATCTTGGGCGTGTGCGAGTCCGCTGGCCCCGACGACCGCGATCAGTGAGAGCAGTGCAATGACGACAGCGCGGGCGGCCAAGGCCGCTGTGCGGGTCACAGTGCCCACCGGGTGAAACCATCGAGCGAGCTGTACGGGCCGCCAGTAGTGGCACCGTCGAGTTTGCTGACCTTCCAGGTGCCACCATCCCACGCCATATTCAGGCGCAGTCCTGTGTAGGTCGGGTTCTGCATCCGTCTACCGGCGTCATCGACATCGCGGATCTGGGCGAGCTCGACGACGGCGAAACTGTCCGTGCAGGAGAGAATCTTGAACGCCATGGGTGCCCGCAATGCCACAGTCTCGGTGTTGACCGGTTTCGCGAGTTCTGCTTCTTTCTTCTCCTGGGTACCGATCTTCTCGTCGGGTATCAGGGTGAGCTTCTCCGTGGATTCGACAGCCACAGGTCCGCCCGCGAGTCCGCGGGGTAGGAAGTTTGCGGCGGCCAGTGCCGCGCCTTGCGGGGTGCGGGTGTAGCCGGCGAGGACCAGCCCGTCGATGTACGACGGCCCATCCGTCTCGGAGTACAGGGTCGAGACACCGAAGTTGCGTTGGATCATCATCGACTCCGGGGACGTCACCGGTCGGCCGTCGTTGGTGCATTCGACACGCGGCCCGGTCGGTTCTCGCTGTGGCAGTGGTTGACCCGCAGGGTTGTTCGGGACCATCACCGTGCGCCCGGACAAGTCCGCGTCGGGAACACCGAAGCCTTCCGCGCCGGTGTCGAGCTCGGAGTCACCGGGGGTAGGTGCTGCTGTCGTCGGCGGTGGACCAGCGGTGGTCAGCGGGGTGTCGTCGTTCATGTTCGGGATGATGAACACGATCGCGCCGACGATGGCGATGACGACGATCGCAGCAACGGTAATCAGGACGGTACGTAGCCGACGGTTCATGGGGTGCGCTCCAATGTGGTGTAGCCCTCGAGGTTGTCGATCTCGACGGCGTCGATGTTTTCCTCGGAAGTGGGTAGCACGATCCGCCAATCGCCGCTGATCCATTGCAGCGCGACAGGATAGGAAAACAACTCGGTTCCGGTCCCGATGGTTTGTGCCACCGACACCCCCGCCGAAAGCGGATCACTGGAGTAGTCGGTGACCTCGAACCCGACGAACTTCGGTGCAGCGTCGGCAGGGACCGAACCGGAGACGGTGACGGCGGCGCGTGCGGCCGCGAACTCGTCGCGACCGGGCCCGGGTGCGGTCACGGTGTTGACCACTTCCGGCCACGCGCGGTCGTCGGCGACGGCAAGTGCGGTCTGCCCGTTGATCGCGGCCAGGACAGCACCTTGTGGGGTCTGTGCATATCCGCTGCGATTCACCGATGTTCCAGCGAGGGGCCCGTCGACCCGTGAGGTGGGCACCGATACCCCTGCGACCTCGCGCCAGGTCAGCTCGGCCGGAGCGGAACGCAGATCCGGTGCCGGATCCGGGGCAGCGGCGGGTGTGTCGTCGTTGCCGGATCCGCACGCAGCGAGTGCGAGGACGGTCGCCGCTGTCGCGGCGATCCGGAGTGTGCGGGAGACGGTCATCAGAGGAGGGCCTTTCAGGTCGATGCAGTTCGGGCGCAGGGAATTTCGGTGTTCTCAGGCGAGTACGGCTTGGGCGATCCCGGATGCGGATCCGATGATGGCGGCACAGATGAGGATTCGGGCCAGGGTGGCGTCCTCGACCATCTGTGTTCCGGTGGATTTGCGTTGGTTGACGAACACCGCCCCGCACACGAACAGTGCTGCGATGCAGGTGACGATGGCGAACCAGAGCAGCCACGACAGGCCCGTCATGACCGGCTGCCACACCTCGTCGGGCCACTCGACCGGTGAGGTCGGTGGTTGCGCGAGCACGTCGATGTTCATGTCATCGCCGCCGTGACCACTGTATTCGCCACTCCAGCAACGAATCCGAGCAATATCGACGCATACAGCAGTCCGGTGGCCCGCTGGTTGGCCTGACACCAGCGGCCCCTGAATTGGTCGTACGCAAGCTCACCGCCGCCGACCATGACTCCGACAATCGAGGCGATGATCAGACCCCACAGAGTCCAGTTCACGATGGTCATAGGACGAGCATGTTGACCAGGCCTGCGGCACCACCGATGACGATGGACCCGAACAGTCCGCCGACGAGTTTGCCGGTCGCGTTGCCGCCTTGGCCGCCACCGGAGATTTTCTCGTACGCGAGCATCGCGCCGCAGATCATGATTCCGGCGACGGCAGCGATGATGCATCCCCACATCAGCCAGGACAGCAGGGTCAAGATCTTGTCCCCGGTGGGGCCGTCCGGTGCTTGGGGGCTGACGTCGCCGATGTTCTGCGCGAGGAATGTGGTCGTCGATGCGGTGAGGCTGGCAATCATGGTGTTCTCCTTGGGTGTTGGTTGAGAGGGTGCGGTTCAGTGGCCTGACGCATTGCGGGCGGCGGTGAAGATCTCCCGCCCGATCGCGGCGAGTTCGTGGTGTGGGCTGGTCGTAGAGGGGGCGGGGGCTCGCATCCGCCCTGGTGGGGGTGGTTCAGGTTCGGTGGGGGTCCAGATCGCGAGTTCGTTCTGTCTGTGGGTGCGCAGATCCTCGACGTACGGGACTCGCCACACAGCTGGTGCTGCGGAGGCGACGACGTCCGCCCATCGGCGCAGGGTCTTGGGGAGTGGGCCGGGGGCGTCGGGAACAAGGACCAGTCCGAGGAGAGTGCAGTCGCCGACGAGGCCGGCCTGAGCTTGCAGGAGAAGGTCGTGGGCAGCGTCAAGGCCGGCCCGGTCCGTACGGCACACGACCACGACGTTGCGGTGCCGGTCGGCTGCGGGCCAGCCCCGGCGAGCATCGCCCGCCGGGGCCCAGATCTGAGCGAGTGTGCCTGCGCCGGAGCGCCCGTGAGCGGCGAGGAGCCACATCACGGGCGGGCGACCGTGGACTGCAACCGGGTCGTCGTGAATCGGTGCTCGGCGTGAGGGCGGCGGTATCCGCAGCCCGGCCGGGGTGACCGACACGTCGTCGTCTCGGTAATAGTCATGGTGCTCAGCTGGTTGTGCGGCCATCTCGGGCGCACCTCCTTCTCCGGCGTTCTCGGTCACCGAGTGGTGGTTGGTGAGACGGTGGTCGGCACAGCGGCAGAAACAGAGGGGGTCGTCGTGGTGGCCGCTGAGGTCGTCGTTGCGGTTCCGGTGGTTCCGACGGTGGCGTGGGCGGCGAGGATGCTGCCGGCACTGCGGACGGTGTCGGTGGTGGCGAACAAGGCCGCGCCTTGTTTGATCACTGCCCCGACCTTGTCTGCGAGGCTCTGATCGCCGGTCAGGTCGGCGGCGAGTGCGACGATCCACCGCACGGTCAGCTCGACGGGGGTCTCACCTTTGGATCCGACCGGAACGCTGTCGTAGGAGCCGTGTTTGGTGGCGGTGTTCCAGTACGAGGTGTCGGTGACGAGCTGCGCGAGACCGGCGTTCTCGTCGATGGTGTTCGACACTTCCTTGAACGCGACGTCGACGGCCGAGTCGATGGTCGCCGGGGGTACGAGCTTGACCGCTGAGGACAGCACTTTGGTGGCGAGTATGCCGAGGGCTGCGGGTGGGTTGGTCAGGCCGACGGTGGCGAGCTGGCCGATCGTTTCGGGGGTGATGACGTCCTTGGCGACGGTGATCGCCGCCCCGATGGCCATACCGGCGATCTTGGTGACCGCACCGACCGCTTCGTCGATCATCTCGTCGGTCGAGGTTGCGGACGGGTCGGAGTACTTCGCCATCTTCGACAGCACTGTTTCCGAGGACGAGTTGACCTCGAATCGGCCTGCCTTGGAGTCGAAGTCGATGTTGTCGTTGATCACCGACGCGCCGGTCATCAGGGCGGTGCGTCCGACGGCGGTGGAGACGTCGGTGAGGATCCGGACGGGGTCGCGGGTGTCCATCGAGGACTGTCCGGCGATGGATGCCACCAGCTTGGCGGCGGGGGCGTCGATGGGGGTGTCGCACGCGAGATCGCCTGCGGTGCAGTACGAGGCGACCCGGTCGGAGACTGCGCCGAATCCGGCGATTTTCGGTGTCGGTGCGATACCGCCGCCTGCGGGGGCGGCTGCGGCGACGGCCGGGGCGAGTTGGACGGTGTCCACTGCTGCACCGCTCGTTCCCGGTGCCGGGGCGGGGGTGGAGCCGCCGCCGGCGATGACGTCTTCACCTTCGGAGCGGGTGGGGTCGGAGAACAGTGCTGCGCCGGCGAAGTGGTCGGCGTCGACGGGGCCGGTTCCTGCCCCGATGTCACGGGTGACCTGGGAGGCGACCTCGCCGCCCTGGGAGTAGCCGGAGAGGAAGACTTTGGTGCCGGGGCAGCGTGCGGCGATGTCGGAGATCATCTTGGTGGTGTTCTCGACGCCGATGTCGACGGACTGGGCGTAGGGAACGGCGGAGCGATCGCCGGGCTTGCCGCCGAAACTCGCCGGGTACGGGACATAGCTGCGTTCGAGAGCGGGTCCGTCGCCGGAGTTCGCATCACGCATCGCCGGGACGGTCAGGCGGGAGAAGAAGCCCGAATCGGTGTCGGGTGAGGAGTTCTCGTCGATCTCGGTGGTGCCGGGGACGACGACGAGATGCAGTACCGGGCAGTTGCCGTCGGTGCTGGATTGGCTGGTGGTCGTCGATCCTGACGGGGTGGGAGTGGCGGAGGGCTGCGCGGCCGCGACGCCGCTGGCGGAGACCGCGACCGTCATCGCTGCGGTGGCGGCGAGCAGGCGCGGAGTGAGGCGGCGAACCTGGTCGATGGATGTGTGCACGGTTTCTCTCTTCTTCGGTGGGGTCCAGCAGATGTGCCTGGTCATAAGGGGTCAGCGCGGGACGATGGCGGAGATGAGCGTTGTGCCGTCCTGCTGCTCGGTGGTGGTGATCCGTTGGCGGCTCATGCGGCCGTCGATGCCGGGTCCGCGTTCGACGACGGTGACGTCGTAGATCCCGGCGTCGATCGGGTCGGCCAGGACACAGAACTCGATGTCGGGTTCGAGCTGGTCGATCCCCTGCTGGAGTCTCTGCGCGGACGCCATCACCGCGTCCGGTGCACCTGCTGCGCGGGCTGCGGCACCGTCGCGGTCGAAGTAAAAGGCCTTCTCGAACCGCCAGATCGCCACCGCGCCAGGGTCGTCACTGTCTTCGGTGACCGGGTCACCGTCGGCTTGGCCCTTGCACCAGGTGACATCGGCGGCGGCGGCACCGGCGGCAGCGGGGGCCGCCGATGTGGGAAGGGTTGTGGTGGTGACGATGTCGGCGGGAAGCAGTGCGGCAGGGGCCTGCGGTTCGTCACCGACGCCGGTGAGGACCAGAGCTGCTCCCAAGCCTCCTCCGACCAGAACCGCGAGTGCAGTCGTGACGGCGACAGCGGAGCGGTGACGTCGCCACCAGGACTGCGAAGGTGTGGGCGCGGCGTAGGGGCCTCCAGTGCGAAGTAGAGAGGTCCGTTCGTCGAAGGAGCTGTATCCGTCCGTTGGCCGTGCTGGGTCCACGTCGTCCGCAGAGTCGCCTGCGAACCAGTCGTCGTCGGGATCGTCGTCGGTATGGTGCTGGTCGGTCAGGACGGTCAGTCTGCGCTCGGACGCTGCAGCGGCAGTCTCTGTGTCGGCGACGATAGGGTCGGCGAACCAATCATCGGAGCTGTCGTCGGGGGTCTCTCGAGGTGCCACAACAGGGCCTTTCCGAGTGTCGAAGTGCAGGAACGGGATCGAACCTTCGGATACAGCCCGCCCACCGGTACGGTCGGGCTGTACCCGGAGATCAGATCGCGAGGTTCAGGCCTGCCAGGGCAGCGTTCGCCTGGTCGAGAACCGGTGCGACGGCGGTGTTCACCGCAGCGACGGTGTCAGCCACAGCGGGCTGCTCGAGCACCGTCGAGGTGAACTGCGCGGCCTGCTCGAAGGCCGGTTCGGTCCACACCGGGGCGTCGATGACGCTCTGAACGCTGGGGGCATCCAGTGCCAGCGGCGCGGCGGTGACCGGCGGGGCCGGGGGTGCCGGTACGGCCTCGGGTGCCGGGAGCGGGGCGGGCTCTTCGATGATCTGCTGCTCACCGCCGAGGACGGTGGCACCGAGAACGCCGCCGATCGCAGCGCCTGCACCGGTCAGACCGAGAACGATCGGTGCCGACAGGGCGGCACCCACGCCTGCCCCGGCCAGTGCGGCTGCGCCGGGGATGAAGACCCAGCCGACCGGTCCGCCCCAGACAATGGCTCCGGTGCCGGTAGTGGCTGCGACGCCGAGTCCGCCGCCGATCGCAGCGGCGGTACCGGTGATGACTGCGGCCGGGACGGCGGATGCGGCAAGGCCGGCCGCGCCACCGGCGACGACGCCGGTGATGGTGCCCGCAGCGATCCGGTCCGCGCGGGATGCGTCGGCGAATCCGTTGTCCACGAGCCAGTTTCCGCCGTCGGCCTGGATTGCGGCTCCGGTGTTGTTGAACTGCTCGACCAGGTTCGGATCGAGCAGGTTCGGGTCGTACGGCACGAGCTCGCCGCCGACGAGGACATAGCCCTCGGGTGCGTCGATCGGTGCGATGACCTTGCGCTGCACAGTCGGAACCGGCGGCGGGGACGGCGGGGCCGCTTGCACGGCAGGCGGTGCATCGGTCGGCGCGGCCTGCGGCGCGGGAGCCGGCTCGTAGTAGGTGTTCTGGTACGAGGACTGCTGATTACCGGACCTGTAGTCGTCGTAGCTACGCCACTGGGACTGCTGGACCTGAGGTGAGGCCTGGTAGCCGGGCAGGAACTGGCGTTCCTGGTTCGGGGCCGGCGGCGGCGCGACGGGAGTGGTGTCGGTGGTTCCGGACTGGGCGGTGTCGGGTGCGGTGACGAAGTCCTGCGGTGCTGCGTGTGCGGTCGCGGTGCCCCACGCGAGGGCGACGGCCACGGGAACGGCAGTGAGAACGAGAGCCCGGTCCCTGCGGCTGCGGTGACGCCCACCAATTCCTTGCTGAGGAGACATTGTGTGGCTGTGCCTTTCGTAAGCCGCTGTGATGCAGCGGTATTGGGTGATGTGTGACAGGAGTGGTTGATGGTGGAACCACCACCGTCCGCGCTGGGGAACGACCGAAAACGAGGGTCAGCCTTCGGGCGAACCCTCAGCGCGGACGGGTGATGCCTTGGGAGTGGATGCCAGCGGGCGTCCGTTGCACGCTGGCATCCACGAGCACTCAGCCCAGTAGGCCGAGCCAGAACCAGAGCTGCGAGAAGATCCAAGGCATCGGGCGTATTCCTTTCTGTTAGTAAGGAGTTGTGGAATGTGTTCGATGTCCCGGCGGGGTAGCGCAGTTCGGCACACGATGAGGTCGAAGCGTCACCATGCGACCCTCGCGCCGGTCCACCAATTGAGGGGCTACACGGGAGCCTCAGTGCAGTGAGTTCGCCGCGTAGACCCTCGCGACTGATCGCCTCTTCAGGCGTCAGTCGAGATTGGGGGTACTAGGCCACGTGGCTGAAGAGCGGAGACCGTGGGAGTGGTTCCAGGAACGTCGCATTGGCGTCAGTCCATTCACCAATCACCGCGCCCGTCTCTTCGCAGATCAGCCTGTGGTGGCTGTGGTGGGGCACGGCTGGGAGCGAACACACGGCCAGGCCCGCAACACGGTCGTTGACCGAGGGGCAGAGGGCGATGCCGGGATTGCAGGTGGAGCCCGGATGTAACGTTCGCGGTTGCGCGACAGATGTCATAGGTGTCTCCGATCCGATTGCGGTTCTGCTAGATCCGCTTAGGCTGGGAGAGCCCCTGCGGATACAAGTTGGGCCCGATATTGGGGCTTTGTTCTGTAGGTGGAGGGGACTCCGGATGCGTTTCGGGACGACCAATCACGGCGCATCTGGAGTCTGCTAATTCGAGTTACTCTGAGCCAGTCGGCTTCTCGCTTTCTTTGGCGCATCAGTGATGCGTAGACGCTGTGGTTGATGCGGTGTGCGTCTGTAAGCCGAATCTTGCTCTGCCGACGCCCCGGGGGTGAACCTCAGTTGCATCGTCTAAACAACTGTATCTATACACTAGCATCAAAACATGCTTTATGTGCTACCGAATTGGGACAAGTGGCATCGTGTCCTCTCGTGAGGTTCCATCGGTGAGGCGTCGGTTGCGTGGTTTCGCACCTGACAAGCTGCGGGCACGACGAATTGAACTCAAGCTGAGTGGTGCCGAGGTTGCGCGCGTTCTCGGAGTGGCTTTGACGACGTACTCACAATGGGAGCGAGGCCAGTCCCATCCCCGTATAGACACTCTTGCTCGATGCGCTAAGGAATTCGGGTGCGAGATCAGCGATTTCGTCTCAGTGCCGGAGGACGAGGAATACCTCGGTGATCTGCGAATATCCAGGGGGCTGACCCAGGGGATGCTCGCGAGCGAAATCGGCGTCAGTAGCCAGTACATCGGGGCGCTCGAGCGCGGGCAGAGCAAACTGAGCGCGCCGGCCGCCCGCCAGATAGCGGAAGCGTTGGGGTACCCGGCGCAACGGGTCAGCGAGGCATACGAGCGCGTGCGGAAGCGGCCACGGGGCGAACCGGCCTGAGTAGGGACCTGACTCTGGATCGACATTCTGGCTCCAAGACGCGTGCTTGTTAGCCACGTGAAATATGTTCCACGTGGTGCTCAAAGGCTGCGTCTGAGGGCCATGCGGCCGACAGGAAATCTTCAACTCTTCGGGAGAGCGGAAGGTGCCGAGGGCGAAGCTATCACGATCAGTTAGGGAGTGGGAACCTCGAGCACCTGCTCGGAAGGTTGTAGCGCGGGGAGCACCGCAAGGACCAGCCGGTCACCAAGCTGTCCAGGGTAGGGCCTTAGTTCGAGTCGGGTTTGCTGCCACTTCCAGCCGGTCGCGTCGCCGCCGTCGATTGCACGGACGCGTACATCAGCTGACACAGGTGACGTATCGTGAGTCCACTTTTCCAGAGCGTCTGACAGTGTCGCTCGGTCGTCGTCGTGCAACACGCCACAGCCGCTTGTGAGGTCACGCCATTTCACCCAGGTTGGAGCTTCCGGTAACCACATTGTCAAAATCCCGGTTCGGCCGTCGAATACAGCGATGCGTGTTCCACCGCTCTCGAGGCCGCTCGGCATTCCCAGCTCAGCCAATGTCGGTTTGTCGGGTTCCGTTGTGTCTGTCACGTCGTGCCATAGCAGCCTGAGGCCGACGTTGGGAGGGTCAGTTCTCCCCCTCCCCCAGCAATGCCAACGCATGATTCGGCCATCTGCGTGGAGAACGGACATCGGGCCCTCCCACTTCTGACCGTGTGTAGGAACCAACGCCTGGGCGAACAACTCCTCGGACCCATCGAATTTGACAGCCTTGGCGTTGTACTCAGCCGGGGTTCGTTCTGGTACGTGATCAGCAGCAGAGACGCCGGACATCGCGGAAGCCTCGACTGTCTGCTCGATGACGGTGCGTTCGAGTAGCCAGGCTATTCCGGAAACGATGCGCACAGGATCGGGTTCGACCTCCGGGTCCCCCACCCAGACCTGTATGCCGTGGGTTTCCCCTGACGGCCCCAGAACTGGTACTGCGCGTATGCGAGCTTCACGCCGACGGCCTTTGAAGAGCACATCTTGCTGGGCGCGAGAACTGCGCGTGAGTTCCAGAAAACCAGGTAGATCGAACTCAGGCCCAGGTGACAAGCGATCGATTTTGGTCCAATCTCGGACCTTCCCCCCAGTACTGATGACTGTCATCTGTCCCGGCACCAGAGTTTCCACCAGGTGCCAGCTGTTCACGGTGTCCACAGGTTCCCCCTCCTGATCGACTTAGACCGACGACGGTACAGTCACAGCCGCCGCGAAACAGAAAGTCTGACGCCGTGTGGCCTCATTGTCACTGCTTCGCGCACATCGAGCTGGTAACCGGGGTCTGCCCGAATCTCGTACCGACGAGCGATGGACGCCAACGCAAGCACCGCCTCGTGTAAGGCGAATTGGCGGCCGATACACGCTCGCAGACCAGTGCCCCAAGGCTTGTAGATGCGGCGGTTGGTGTCGCTGGCCTGGCCTGTGGCGAACCGGTCGGGGTTGAACTTGTCTGCCTCTGGCCCCCACTCCGGTGAGCGATGCAGCTGTGGAAGGAGAACAAACACCCAACCCTCCGGTACCTCGTACCCGCCCAGCGAAGTTGCTCCGCGCTCACGAGCCTTGCGGAAGTAGCCGGGTGCAGCGGGCCACAAGCGGAGAGTTTCGTCGACTACATGTCGTGTCCGTCGCAGCTTGGGTACATTCTCGAACTCGATGTCGGTGCCATCAGGAGCGACGGCGTCAACTTCGGCCCGTATCCGCTGCATCTCATCGGGCCGCGTGCTCAGGAAATGCAACGCAAAGGCGATGGTCGATGCTGTTGTCTCGTTCCCCGCGATCAAAAAAGTGATGATCTGATTGCGGATGTTCTCCAGGGCCAGTCTGTCGCCCGTATCGGGGTCTGGCGTGCTGAGCATATGTTCGAGCAGATCCGGAGATGTTTTGCTGGAGTCAGGCTGGGCCATTCGCTGTTCGATCAGGGAGTCGACAGTGTGGCGTATGAACTGGAGGTCCTCATCGTGCTGCCTCGTCGCCCTTCGTCCTAAGACAGAGCGGATGATCGGCACATCGTTCGATGACTTGTTCACATAGTGAAGGACGCGAGCGATGGCGTCCGCAAAGGGCACGGCCTGGCGAAACGAGCCAAAATCATGCGACAGGGCGCAACGCCCGATCACGTCGAAGGTCAGCTTTGAGCACTCGTCGTAGGCGTCTACCGGACCAGATCCGCTATCCCACGAGGTCAGAAGTTCGTTGACTGATTCCTGCATGGCTTCGTGGTAACCGCGCATGGCCCCTTTGCTGAACGCCGGCCCTAAAACAGCATGCGCGCTATGCCAGTTCGGCTCCGAGTTGAACGCGGTGAACAGACCGTCTTCGCCGATGGCGCGTAGCTTGCGATGTGGCAGGGCGAGAAATTTTGCCCAGTACTTCTCGTCGTTCACTTCCGCGACAAGCTCCGGTTCCGAGACGACCACGAGTCGGTGGCCGAAAATCTTGCGTTCGTAGATCCCCCCTAGCTCGGTGGCCATTGCCATCTCTTTCTGAACCGGCTTGGCAGTATCGAGGCCAACGATGTCTCCGGCAAACGGCAACCGGTAGCGCGGATGAGGCAGAGTCTTCGAGATGGTTTGGGCGATCTCCATGCCAGATAGTGTCCACCACGTCCACAGACTTTGGTCGACGGCCATTATGTGACGCAGCTGCGAGAGTGGACCGGCAGCGCGTGAAGACCGTTTGAATGACAGAGGTGTAATTCCTGGTGACTTCCTCGGCGTGTCTCAACGCTTCGAAAATGATTCTGGTTCAGGATAGACACCGGTTGGGACCGCGGAAGTAGACGAAGGAGGCCGTGCCATGCCGATGCCCAGTAAGGGTGACCGGACGTCACTGACTGTCCGACTGCCGTCGGAGCTGATTGACACGCTCAAGGCGCAGCGAAGCTCGGCTGGTGCGACATCTCTGAGTCAGTACGTCGCTGATCTGATCGCGATTGCCAGCGACCGCGAAGATCTTGCGCGCGAACTGAATCGCGCGCATGAACAGGGGGTACTGCCCTTGACTGCGTAGCCGTCTCGACCTGAATCGACATTCGGGTCTTAGTCCAACTAAATCTACGCAGCACCTTGAGATGACAAAAACCCCCGGCGTGCGGGCCGAGGGCTTCTGAAGTCAGAGAAGCGAGTGACTAGCTCGCAACTCGTTCTGTGTTGCTTTCCCCGAAGGGACTGTCTTGGCGGACATGTCTCAGGGTACATCGTGCCCTGAAGTAGGTACAAGATTGAATGCTCGTGTCGTCCACCCGGATGCGACTGCGGACCGGCTGTGGCATCGATTCGCACCAGCCATTGCTGCTCGCCGATCGATGCGTCTCTACGACCCGACGACACGTAAATACGTGTCCGCGGGGCCGCTGACGGTCAAACGGCCGGCACTGCCAGCAGCTGTACCGCTGTTCTCACGCGAGCGCGCCTGCATCGTTGCCCTGGACTTCGACACCAAACACCACGGCCACGCCTGCGTTGTCGCCGACGTGACGCGTCTGCTGGCCTGGTTGACCGAATGCGGTGGCCGCGCCGTCGTCGACCAATCGACCAGCGGCGGCCGACACGTACTGATACCGCTGGCACCGGGAAGAACAGTCACCGCCGGCGAGATCCGGCCACTGCTACGTCTTCTTGCAGCGAGACTTCCCACGTTGGACATCACACCGATGACCAACCACAAAACCGGGTGCATCACCGTGCCGGGCTCGCAGTGCAAAGAAGGTGGCTACCGCACCCTCGTCGACCTCGACCCGGCTACAGCGGCCGACATCCTGACCGTCGGGTCCGATGCCGGCACACTCCAACGCCTCGAAGCCCTGCTCGGAGGAACGGGCCGCACGGTCACCAGCCCGATCGACACCCACATCCGCGCCGAGACGTCCACTGAACGCGTCCTCGGCAGCAGCGATGACGCCCGGCTGCACCCACGTTTCTGCCGTTCCGCCCCGCCGCCTCGCTGCGTCCTCGACTTCGCCAGCACCGGCCGCATCGACACCCGCCGCTGGCCCTCACGCTCGGAAGCACGCCAATCCGTCATCACCCACGCAGTCCTCGCCGGAGCCAGCGCCACCGACATCCTCACCCGCGTCACCGAACCCGCGTGGGCGGGTGTGCGTGCCGCATACGCCCGCTACGCCGAACCCGAACGCGCCATCCGCCGCGACACTGCCCGCGCACTCGACTGGGCCGCATCGACACTCCCCGACCCAGTCCGGGATACCGGGCACAAGCAAAAGCACACAGGGGGTACCTACGACCCGGTACTTCGTTCATGGCTCACCCACGCTCAAACCTGGGTCGCCTCCGAGTTTCATCATCGCCGGGATCGCTGGACCACCCATGCAGTCGTTCAAGCACTGGCGTGGGCTGCCGCAGTGTCAGGGCAGATAGTGGAAGGCGTCCCCACTGTCGGTGTCGGTGGGCGGTCACTGTCCATCGCCGCCGGCATGCTCCCCGAATCGACGGTGTGGTCCGTTCTGGAGCGGCTGCGGGACATGGAAGGCTCACCGCTGTTGCTGATCGAACGCGGAGTCGGCCAGAACCCCGACCGGTACGCACTAGTGCCCACACATGCTGGACGAGCGGCGGTAGTCGACACCGCGGCAGGGCCAGCCGAGGTCGAATCGGTACACCCGGCGTGGAGTGTCATCGGCTGGCGTCACCGCATCCTCTACGACGCAGTCCTCGCCGCAGCAGAGCCCCAGACCCCGGACGAGTTGTTCACCGCCATCAGGATGGGACGCACCAGCGGATACGAGGCCCTGTTGGATCTGCGCGTGGCCGGGCTCCTCACAATCGAGAACACCCACATCGGTATCGGGCCCGTCGAACTCGACGACATCGGCCATCGTCACGGCCTCACCTCGGCCGTCCGTGCCCGCATCGTGCGCCACCGAGCCGAACGCATCGTCTGGCGAGAATGGCTTGCAGCCCGCGAGGAAGCACGCACCCCGCCGGAGCCCGATCGGTCGGTGTTCGCGGTCGCCGACGATCACCCGGCCGACTTACCCGACCACGACTACATCCTGGCCGTGATGAACACCGGCCCACCGGACCCGTTCTAACGCACCGTGTATCGGCCACGAGTCCAGGGTGATACCGAGCGCCGGCCTTGTTCGCGTTACTCGCCCTGGCCCTCCCCCCCAGCGCGGCTGGATGCTGCAACGCCGGACCGAACTGGACTCTTTGTGCAACGGCGCTGTGTGGATGCTGGGCTGCGTGAGCAATCGACGTGCTCGATGTCGATCCAGTCGACGTCCTTGGGTGTCGAGGTCAGATAATCGGTGCGTTGGGTTGGCGGCGGATGAAGTCCGCCATCCCGGGGACGGTGAACGCAACCAGGCCGCGGGCCGGCGACCAGATGAGTCCTTTGCGTATGCAGGAGTCACGGTGCGGTGCCATCGACTGCGGGTTCGATCCGAGGGCCTCGGCGAGGGCTGCCGTCCGCGGAGTATCGGTTCCGCTGCGTGCGATGGCCACCAGATAGCGTTTCTCGGCTTCGGTGGCCCGTAGCCACCGTGAGCTGTAGAAGCCGGAATCGAGCGAGGCGTGGCCGGTGTCGACGGCGTCCTCGGCGTCGGCGAGTGTGAACGGGGACTGCTGGGCTGCCTGCCAGAGCTCGTGACCGAACACCTGAAGGAAGTACGGGTATCCATCGCTCGCCGCGACGACGTAGTCGGTTGCCTCGGCGTCGATGTCCTGGTTCAGCCGGGTGATGGGGGTGACGATCGCATCGCGGGCCTGATCGTCGGCGAGAGGACCGATGGTCCTGTAGTCGAACTGGCGCTCGGCGTACGAGCGTGCGTCGGCCAATGCTTGCGCAAGGTTCGGCAGGCCGGCACCGCACACGAAGAACGGCCACTCGCGTTGGGCCGCGCGGTGCTGGGTAGCCAGGATCACCTGCAGGAGCGCCGGCTCGAGTTCCTGCATCTCGTCGATGAACAGCCCCAGCGCGGTGCCGTCCTTGCGGAGTTCTTCGGTGAGATCTTCGACGAGGTCCTCGAATTCGACCCCCAGGCTTGGTTTCTCGGCACCGGCGGAGCGGGCGAGCTCGACTCCGACACCGAACGCGGTGGCGGACATCGAGAATTCTTCGGTCAACTGCCGGATCTTGTCCGCCACCGGGCCGGCGAACTGACGACGGCGTACAGCGCGAGAGATATCTTTGGCGATACGCCTCCGCAGGGCCTCGGCACCTTCCACACTGGTCTGAGCTTCGACCTCGACCACCACCCAGTTGTGGCGGCGAGCCTGGTCCGCCATGGTCGCCAACAGCGTGGTCTTCCCTACCCCTCGAAGCCCCTGCAGCATCAACCCACGGTCGTAGCGGCGTTGTTTCGCGCGTGTGATCAACAGGTCGAAGCGTTCGAGCTCGGCGGTACGCCCGACGAGTTCGGGGGGTCGGGTGCCGGACCCGGGTGTGAAGGGGTTCAGTCCGTACTCCATGCATTCAGACTATCGGATTGTATGTATCTGTATAGCATTCAGTCTTATATAGTTGGATACATTCCGATAGATCATCGGCTGGGTGCAGATCTGGCGGACTACGTCGACAAGCAGCACCTGCTGCAGGAGCAAATACGGTGACAACCTTGCGGTGTCGATGTCGGC
This sequence comes from Rhodococcus sp. 05-2254-6, assembly GCF_002258565.1. Lineage (NCBI taxonomy): Bacteria > Bacillati > Actinomycetota > Actinomycetes > Mycobacteriales > Nocardiaceae > Rhodococcus > Rhodococcus sp. 05-2254-6. Next base: position 31,553 of record NZ_NOZF01000060.1, on the reverse strand, counting down.
CGATGCGTGAACAGTGGATACGCACCGTCAAGAGATGTTGACGTGCGCGGCGGGTGTCGAGCCCACTCCATAGGCGTAGACGCCATCTGTTGCGGTTGTCTGGGTCCAGGTGCAGCGGCAACGTTGCGGTATCCGATCTTTGTGCTCGACGAGTTGGACGATGACCAAGGTGTCGGTGTGCCGGGTCGTGAGCGTGCCGCATCAGATGCTGTCGCCGCTGGTGGATGAGTCGAGGAGTTGCAGGGTGCGTTGTAAGAGGCGCTCGATGCGGTCCTCGACGTCGTCGACCATGTCCGGTACATCGGCCAACGCCGTGTGGGCGCGTCGACGTGCCTCGACACCCGAGCGGTAGTACCCGGAGTCGAGCTCGACAGACACTGGCTCAGGCGCGGCGATCGGGAAACTCCGATCGGTACCACCGTCGGTGGGTCTGATGATGGGGCGACGTGGGGTGTGCAGTGGAGAGGCACCGGTGCGGTGCCTGGCGATCACCGCTCCGACCTCAGCGGCGGTCATCGCCGTGACCGGCAAGGGTAGGTGGCCCCACCGGTCGATCGGCACCGCGACCGGACCGCTGCGATGCGGCAATTCGGTCATGTCGGGAAAAGTGTTGCGTTGCAGATGTTCTGCTAGCAGCGTCGTCGAGGGATAGTGTTCGGAAAACTGTAGGACTGTGTGCCACCGATCCCATATCGTGGCCGGCTCGACATTGCTGGCGTCGTGGGGGGCGATGCGGATTCGGTGGCGGCCGCCGATCCACACAGTGTCACCGTCGGTGGTGATGTCGGTGCGATCGAGTTCGGCAATGGCTTTGTAAGACAGGCCTGCTCCGGCGAGAACGAGAAGAACGGCGTCACGGCGACCGAACAGTGCGGCCGTCGATCCGGAGGTCGGTAGTCCGGCCGCGATGATCTGGTCCTGCTCGGCACGCCGGATCGTTCGCTCGCTACGTGCCGAGTCCAGTGCGATCCGGATCGACGTCACTCGGCCGGGAGCGGGCTGGCCGGCATCGCGGTGAGCGCGGTTGATCGCGGACACCCGACGCAACTGAACCGCATCGCCGGCAGGATTCTCATCGAGGAACTGCGCCAGCGTGATCGGCGACGCAGGTAGGGCCTTGACGTCGGCCGCAGCGCACCAGTCGGCGAACAGTGACCACTGATAGCGGTAACCGCTCACCGTGCTGCCCCGTTCGGTGTCACAGGTGCGACGGTACCGGGCTGAAGGCCGACCGATCAGGGACGCCGCCGAGGGTCGCCCGCCGCGAACGTGGCACGCATGCGCGTCGACGGCATCGCTGTCGACGGTCGATGGTGCAGGTACGCCACAGGCTCGATGTCGGCTTGCGATGAAGCCACAGGACGTAGCCAGTCTTGTGGCTTCATCGTGTGTGCCGTACTCGAGTCTTACTCGGCGAGCTTGGCGATCGACTGCGCCCAGAGGAAGTACTTGTTGCGTCCGAGATCGCCGATGGTCTTGATGTTGAACGCGGCCTTGAGATGCTCGGCATCGCCAGGGCTGACGCCCTGAAGTGCTTCGGCGGGTGCGCCGACGAGCTCGGTGAGTGGCTTGTCTTCGTATGCTTTGTCGAGCTTGTCAGCGATTCCAGCCATGGAGGTGCCTCCTTGCGTCTCGGATAGCGCTGCCTGTTCGATACCGCCACCCGAATGTACGGAGACGTCCACTAGAAACCGTTGCGCTGCAGGCACTGCGCCGTACCGGCGAGCGCGTCGAACGCGTCCTTTGGACCGTGGCCTTCAGAATCCGTAGAACGGTGGGTACGTGGTGGGATCGTCCGGCGTCGCATCAATCCGTGCGGTGCGAAGAAGATCTGCGATAGCGGACTCGCCGGCACCGATGGTGGCGAAGTGGGGGTCGACGTCGTTGGCGATGCACCACGCACGATCGGCCGGCCACACAAACGCAGGTATCGGCAGCTCACCAGAGTCGTCTCGGGCGTCCTTCCACGTCGACACGTCCTCCGCAGTACCTCGGAAGAGGTAGCAGGGCCGCTCCGGGATCGAGACTGTCGCGGCCTGCATGTGGTCGAGGTTTTCGTAGCCCTCCCAGATCAGGAAATAGCACTCGTCCGGAGTTGTGGTGAACCGGGCGAGGGTGGAGACAGCGATTCCGAGCTGGGCGATCTCGGGCGGTCCGTCGTTGGCGAAGTCGGTGTCCATTTCGCGCTGACCGTCGTAAGTCGGATCCGGGATGAATCTTAACCGTGCGTAACGCTCGTACCCCGACGGGCCGCGGGTGACCAGATCCCACCAGTCGCGTCTCTGATCGATCAACCATCGAGCGGGTGAGCCGTCACGACACGGAGTAATCGTCACTTGGACGCCGCCGTCTGCCGACTACGCGCCTGCCCGCACGACACCGGCGGGCGTGAACCGCAACACCGGGTGTTTCGGAGGGTGGCCGCTCCAATGCAGGCCGTCGCTGCCCGTACCGCTATCTCGGCGCTCTCGCCCTGCAGCAACGTCATTCGACGATGTCCCAGTCCAGCACCCCGTTGTCGACCGCTGCTGTGTACCAGCCGACCGATATCTGATCGGTCACGGCCAACCTGACGTCGCGAACAAATGCTTCCAAAGACGGCCAGGTTGGCACACCCAGGTGCCCGCCGTCGTCTGATCGGTACGACACACTCCCCCGCATCTCTCCCGAACGGGTGTCGCAATACATCAAATTCGAATCCCAAGCCGCGATAGGGACGTACCCCGGTAGGAACAGGTGATCTTCCGCCTCGGTGCCCGCCTCGACCAGGTTGTCGACGATCTCGGCGTACGTCCCGTCGAACATATCTGGTTCTGTTGCAACGACATCCGCCATGACTTCGACCATGTCGCGATGCCGCTGAGGTATCTCCACGACCTGCAGCAGACGTCCGGCCGGAACGACGAGTCCCGCGCCGCCGACCTCCTTCTGACCGTCGTGAAGGCCGAAGAACTCGCGAAGCTCGTCCGGCCACGGAACCGTCGCTGCCTCGGCCCGTTTCACCGCACTCGTCGACGCGCATGGCCTGAGCGTTCGCGCCGTCACCGGTGCCACATCCCGCAGCGCAGTCACGAGGAGGTTCCACTCATGAGTCAACGACATTGCCCGACCCTACTGCGTAGAGGAATCTTACGATTATCGCAACGCAGATCGCTTCGCGACAGTTTTCCGCACCGTCACCGTGATTACCTCGTCGGGCGTCGGGACGAAACGTCGACAACTGTTGAGTAATTCTGTTTGTCGACCATTCTTCGACTTGGTGTTACCGTCGTTTCATGACGATCCAGCAGAAAGGCGCATGAGCGCCCGCACCCCACCCGGGCGCTCCTCGAAGCACCTGACCAGATGGAGTCGAGCATCCAGATGTGACGACCCATGACAGCAGCGCCGCACCTTCCCATTGTCCCCGCCGACAGTGCAGCTGAAATCGTTGTGCTGCAACGGTTTGTGAATTCCAGAATCCGGTCCGGCTCGTTGTCGCCCAGTCATAACCCGCACCCGGCCGAGGTGCCGAGCATCGAACTCGAAGATGTCACCGTCCGCGTGGGTGCGACGGTCAGAGATCCGACGTTCATGGGCACCTTCGACAGGACCGCCGGTGTGCGGTGGATACAGGTGAACCTTTACGCGGTGTCCAACGCGCCCTCCGGCACCGGGGCGACGGCGCATCGGCCGGCCACGGACCTACCATATCCGGAGCAGATCGTCTGGTTGCGTACAGTTCTGGGCGATCTCGCCGACTATGCGTACAAGGTCGTCACGGACAGAGGGCTTCTCCGCCCCGGACCGGCCATGTTCACGGTACTCGTGGACCGCCACGGTCACGGCCAGCTCGCACCGAGCGACTTCGACTGGGCTATGGCCGGCGGCAGTAGCCGACGGATCTACCCCGAGAAAGTTGTACCGGAAGACCCGGCGTTGCTCAAGTATCTTCGCCTCCACGGTGACACAGTCGACGCGGATTCGATACTGCACCCACAGATAGTTCCCCCACCGGTGTGGGCGCAACAGTTCCTGTCCGAGATGACGGCGACGATCGCAGACCACATCGGTCGTCTCGACGAGGGCCGGTTGTTCACGTTCCACAAGGTGGCGCTGCACAGTATGGATCGGGTCATCGTGCGATACACCTGGCACCTGCTCGACGGTGGCAGGGAGTACGGGTACGACATCGACCTGAACGGGCTGCGCGCGCACCGGCTGCGCGATCTGGATGATCCCCGAGCGTTCAGTGCAGGCCGATCGATCGGCGGCATACCGTTCGGCCAACCCGTCTTTCACTCCCCTCGCTTCGTCGATGGAGTCATATGGATCGACATCGGCACACCATCGAGGTCGCCGACCGACGGTGCAGGAGAGTCCGCATGACCGACCGGTCAGACCTCATCATCGCGGGAAAACTCAACGCCCACTTGGGCTTTTGGATCGGCCCTCACCGCGCATGGGCCCGGGCGTCAGTGCAGCGCGAGCCGTTCCACGACGTCCACGTTGGTTCTAGCTTGCCAGTTAAAGGTTCCAGTGTCCTCGACCCACAATCGACCGTGGTCACGGTACGAGCCGGTAGTCGTCCGGGGTTGGAAGAGTACGGGTCATTCCCATCGGATGCGCAGCCGTGTTTAGTGATGGTGCAAGTCAAAGGCTTCGCTGCGGGATCCGACCCGGACGACCTTCGCCGGCCTCGACGCCCGGTCGCGGCAGAGGAGGCCGCGGGGTGGATGCGTGCGGTCATCGGCGACGACTGGGCCGACTATGCGTACGTACTCGTGCACGACACAACAGTGACCACCTCCATGGCCTGGCACCTTTTCGTCGTCTTCGTGGACTGTGCAACAAGGGAACCGTCACTCGCACCGAATGATCTGGACTGGAACCGTCTGCCGCGCAGTAGGTACGGAACGTTCGCCAAGGCGGAACCGGACCCACGCAATGTGGTGCTCGTTGACACTCTTGCGACCACCGGACCGTACGCCGACACCGCGGGTCTGACACCCAAGATGTACGCCCCTTACGGAACATGGGATGACGTCGCTCTCGACTCATCGGCGGCGACGAGGGAATGCTTGCCGGCTTTTACCGCACTGGCCGACCGTCTGGTCGTACGCCGCCGAGTACACGAGCGGTTCAGGCCGGTCTCGGTCACCCTGGTCGGGACCGACATCACCGTGACTTATCGCCATCCCATCGATGCGACGACGGATCGAACGGTCAGCATCGTGGCACCGACGATGACTGATATCGAACGCAGACAAACGGATACACGTCACGGGCTCAGCGGTGATGGCGGAAGCTACGTGAAGACCATGAGCGGGTGGGCGAACGGAGTCACAGGAAACTGGCGCGAGTCGATCGCATACGGACCTATGTGATCAGAGCACCGGAGAACCACCTGGGACAGAGGGCGACCAGCCGAACCCGGACGTGCAGCCACCTGTTCCCAGTGATGAACTTGCAAAGCAAGCTACAAGAACATCGAGCGGACGCTCGGTCCCGCTGAACCTTCCTGATGACGCAGATACCGCACCGTCAAGAGATGTTGACGGCGCGTACCCCATTGTCTGGCCGTAAGCATGCAGGCGCGGCATAAAACACACTGATGGGATTACAACCTGTTGTGTCACACGCAGATGTCGGACACCAGGTGTAGCGTCTACTGGGAACAAACCGAAAGCCCCGAAACGGGCACACCAGAGGTAGCGGCTTCGGAGCTATTGGCTGAACTTGGACGGTTCACAGCCAACGTAACTCCGTGGGACCAGCGCGTCAACATGGGCGTGTGCTTCGCTGCCTCGCGCATCTGAGAGGCACCCACACATGTATGAGTTGGATTTCTTGCCTGTTGAAGCTGAAGATGGCAATGGCACGAAGAGTGGCGACGCGATCACGGGCAGATTTTGGCTGGCTGATGGGACTTCGCGGGTCATAGTCGTCGATGCCGGTTACTCCGCGATCGGAGAAAACGTCGTCGATCACGTTCAAACCTACTACGATACCGATCGGATCGACCTCCTCGTCTCGACCCATCCAGACGCAGACCACCTTAATGGACTGGTTTTCGTACTTGAGAACCTCAGCGTCGGAGAGCTACTTATCCATAGACCGCGGGAACATTTTGTTAGTGGGGACGCGGAATTATTCTCCAACATCGAGAGGGTCGATGCTGTCATTGCGCTTGCGGAATCGCAGGGAGTTACTGTCACCGAGCCGTTTCGCGGATTAACCCGATGGGGTGGCCAATTCAGAGTTCTCGGTCCGACGCTGGACTATTACCGGTCGCTGATTCAGCAGTACATCTTGGACGAGAGATCTGGTGTGGCTGCGACTGCTCGCGCAAAGAAGAGTCTGACCGCTGCCTTCTCCAAGGCCACGGACTTGCTGTCGAGGGCTTTGCCGTTCCTGCCACCCGAAACCCTTGAAGAAGATCCGGTTACCAGTCACCGCAATAACACCTCTACTGTGCTTTTGTTATCCGACAACGAGAAGAGGGTGATCCTCACGGGTGACGCAGGTGTGCCCGCCCTGTCGTTGGCTGCAGATGAGTACGAGCGAGTGATAGGTGAGTTCGCAACTGCGCCGGTCGACCTGTTCCAGGTCCCGCATCACGGGAGTCGGCATAACCTGTCTCCGTCTTTGCTCGATCGGGTGATCGGTCCGATTGGCGCAACGGTCGAGGTTGTCGCCGTGGTCAGTTCTGCTAAGGCCAGCACCAAGCACCCGAACCCGAAGGTAACGAATGCACTCCTTAGGCGTAGTGCTCATGTTGTGGCAACAGAAGGCCACATCGTTTGCAGTCAGAACAATGTAAATCGAGCGGGGTGGACACCGATTCCGAGTCTGGGACCGCTAGTCGAAGATTCGGAATAGACGTGGAATTGCCAAAGATGATGGATACATTTGATTTTCGCGCTTACGGTCTCCCGAGCCTGATCGTGAGCAGTCCGGTGGTCGCGCTCCTACAGGTCATTGCGTCCGAACTCGGTGCTGCTGCGCAGTGGTGGCAGGTCGTGCCAGTGCCTCTATGGTTGGCGGTGTGCACATTGTCTGTGCATCTTGGTCACAATCCGGGGAAGAACCTTGAACCGACGCTGTGGGCGAGCTGGGGTGGGCCACCCACAACGTCGCTTCTTCGATGGGTGAACGCAGAAAATCCCGAGCGGGTGGCCGACCTGCACCGCACACTAGCCCTGTTAATTGGCACGCTCCGTTTGCCCTCCGAGTCAGAGGAACGTGCAGATCCCCGACGCGCCGATCAAATCTATGAGACTGCGGTCGGCCGAATAATTGCGTTAACCCGGGACGCAGGAAAATACCCGTTACTAAAGAACACTTTAGTTTGGTACTGCTTCCGACGCAGCTTACTTGGTCTACGCCCGAAAGGAATCATCATTGGGGTCGTGGCAACACTTGCTTGCGCCATTCTGGGGGTCTTGGCTGCCTGCTCAGTTGTGGATATGGGCATAGCCGGCCCGTTCGTAGCTGCTGGAATCGGCTGTGTTCAAGTGTTGGTGCTCGCTGGTTTTGCATCGGAGGATTCCGTTCGAGCTGCAGCCGACAGGTATGCGCAGGAACTCGTCAAGCTCACGTACGCCCTATAGTTAGACGAGATTCTCGCGTCAGACCGACGGCATCGATGATCGTCCCGCACTGTCGCAAGACGGCCTCAACGGCGACCGATCGTGATCTTGCAAGTCGGGTTGCTGGGTACTCCTGGTGACCTTTGACGTTCAACCTGCGATCCCGAACATTGATCGTGTTTTTCTATCATCACCAGCTCTGTAGGTCTGCGGTGTTCCTATGGCAGCGCTGGTCAGGACTATGGACGAGTCTCCCGCGTTGTTGCGATCTTCCGAAGTCGTAGCTCACCGTCAGAGCCCGATATTGGTGACGGCATTACCGACGAGGGGCGCATGTTCACGGCGGTACACCTCGACGGAGTCAAGGCTGGCGTGGCCGGTCTGCCGGGCGATGGCGGATCCATCGGCACCGTTGCGGGTGCCTTGAGTGACGAAGCCGGCGCGGAGCGAATGCCCGCCCAGCTTCGCGAGTGCGGTCGGGTCGAAGCCGGCGTGGTCGGCTCGGCGGCGGATGGTCTGGTGGATCGCGGCTCCGGACAGCGGCGTGCTGCCAAGATTGCCGTTCTTCGCGACGGACCGGAGCAACGGTGCGCGGGCGGCGGTGCGCGGCACTCCCCCACGACATACGTGAGCGTCGAACGGTTCTCGCTTTCGGAGTAGGCGGATCACGGACGGACGGCCACCGGCGTCGAACGCAGCCACGACCTGCACCCAGCGAACGTAGGCGCACGGTGGGCAAGTCTCGTGGGAGTCTGTGTACGGCAGGGCCTTCACCGCTCCCCTGCCCTCTTGGTCGGTCTTCGACTTCCGCAGCCGCACATGCAATCCGTCGTGCCGGTGCACGGTGATGTCGCCGCACACGAGGTCGGAGAGTTCGCTGCGCCGGAATGCGCCGGCGAACCCGAGGAGCAGAATTGCGGAGTCGCGACGTTCGAGGACCTCGTCGGCCCAGCCTCGGCATCGGTCCCGTGCCGTTTCGACGAGGAGTTTGATGTCCTCGACCAGCAACGGGTTTCGTGGGGTGCGGGGTCGGTCGCCCGCCGCGGCATACTCGCGCCGGATGCCGGACAGTGTCGCGGTGACGAGTTCGTGGGCTGATGGCGACAGATGGCCGGTGGTGCGGTGGTGGTGGTTGATAGCGGCGATCCAGGTGCCGAACGTAGCGACGGCGTAAGCCCGCTCCCCTGTTTCGTTTCGGGTGTCGGCTGCGTCGACGAGGTAGGCGGCGACGGTGATCGGGTGTGCAGGGAGCGTCACGTGACCATTCGTCTCGCACCAACTGGTGAAGCGTCTCCACGCGGCGGCGTAGGTCTTGCGGGTTCCCTCGGACCGGGAGGAGTGCACGGCAGTCGCGATCCGCTTCGCGACGGCGGGTGGGATCTCGGGCTCGACCGCGACCGACCTGCCCGCGTCGGAAGTGCCGGCACCGGTGGTCACGGCAGGTGTTCGGCCTGGTCGGAAGTCCATATCGGCAGCCTAGCGTAGGTCACCGACACGCCTGCAGCGCAAAGCTATGCTGAGCTGGCGTTTCGCTTTAGACGGTGCGGAAAATGCAATTTACGTTGGTCTAATCTGAATAAGTAAGGGTGAGTAGGAAGCTCTATCTGCAAGAGTGCCATTGGCGACCGATCAGAGCTGGCGAAGTGGTGGGTCGCGCTTCTGACACAGACCGGCTACCTGGGCTTAAGCCTCCGCTCCACTTCCCCACTGGTCCGAATCGGAGGCTCAGCAGCAAGGCCTCGGCGGATGTGCTTTCCGCCGAGGCCTTCTTGGTTGGATGAGCTGTGTCAGATGCCTCGAAGCGTCTTCACCAGCTCACGTATGTCCTCCTCGTTGAGCGCTTCCCTGATCGCGACTGCCACAGAGTGGGGATCGCTTTTCAGCTTCATCAGCGCCCGGATTGCGGCGCTGCGTGATGCGATCTGCTTGTCAGCATCGGAGGGTCGGCGTGGTTTCTTCTCGTTTGCTTTCGGCGATGGTGGGTTCTGCTGGCGTGAAGACCACTCAGCGACCTGCTCCGCAGACGGAATCTGCGCCAGCGCCCGAGCGTCTCGGATCGCGAGATCGCCTGAACGTAGTTTCTCCCGCAACTCAGGCTCTAGCTTGAGCAATGCGCGCCGCTGCGAGATCCAGCCTTCTGATCGCCCCAATTTTTGAGCGGCCTTGGTGGCGCTTCCGAGTTCAGTAACAAGAAGGTTGACAGCTTCTGCCTCTTCGACAACGTCGAAGTCTTGCCGGTCCAGGTTTTCGACTATTGATGCCCACAGGATGGCCTCTTTGGATGTTGCAAGGCTGTCCTGAACGACCACATCCATTCCCTTGCGGCCATACTTCTCGCTCGCAGCAAGCCTTCGGCAGCCGTTGACCACAACCCAACGTGCGGAACCGATTCTGGCGACGTCCTCTGGCCAAAGTTCGAGCCACCGTGCGCTCGTAACCACTGTCCCAGGTTGAAGCTGCCGCTCCGCGATTGTAGCCAGATCGGCGAGATCCCCGACCGCTGAGCGCGGATTCCGAGGGTTGGCCACTAGTTCGGACAGAGGCACATCTGGTCTAAATTGGCCATCCACAGGGATGGATGCATCCACGGGCGACTTGTCCCCCACTGAACCAACCAGACTAGAAAAATCGACCCGACCGCCCCGGGACTTCTGTGATGTTGCCATTTACTTACCTACTTCCAGCTCAAGGCACAAGCGTTGGAAGTCCTCACGTGCCTGCAGCGATGCCCGATTTGGCGGGTACTCGGTAACCACTTGCCCCTGAGCTGCGGCTCGACTGTGCACCTTGTAGTGCCGAACAACGGTGTTGGCGAGTGGCCAACCTTGCGCTTGGACGAATGCTTCGGTCTGTTCCAGGTCGACTCGGCCGTCTCTTGGATCCCAGTTGTTGATGACGACAATGAATGGGATTCCCTTCGGCTCAAGCACTTTGGAGATTGTGCGGGCCGTCGGGTCGAAGCTGAGTGGCTCCGGGACGATCGGGACGATCGCGAGATCGGTCACCGAAAGTACAGTGTCGAGCGCTTGTCCTGAAGTGCCGTTATCTACAGCCCCAGGACGATCGCCGATCCAGCCCGGCGTATCGACGTAAACGTGTTTGATTCCATCCAGGTTTGGCAGATGGCGGAGCATTTCCGGGTCGTCGATCTGAGTGACCCGGAAGGGAAGGTCCTGCACTCTTTCGGCCCACCACACTGCCGAGCCCTGAGGGTCGATCGAAGCTGCCAGTACTGGCGATTCGCTCTGCTTGGCTCCGGAGCGAGTCAAGACGTCATTCTTGACTGCCGCCAGGTTCATCGTGAGGGTACTCTTCCCCACTCCGCCCTTTTGGCTGATTATTACGTGTACGGGCATTGAGCCCACCTTCCGTTTGCTTCACCGCGGTGCGGCTACTTCGGTGTGGTGTTCTGGCGATGATCTTTACCGCGGTAAAGATCCGCGAGAACGCGCAGCGCTGGAGTTGCTTGCGCCCTCGAAATGTACATCACTATGCCTCCAGAGTGTTCGGTTGTAGCTTCGACTCGCCGGGTCATGTCTGTGATCCGATGGCAGACTCCCCCGCTGGACCTCGGCGCTCACTGGCTCGTCCACGCGCTGTGGTACTTACCGGCTAAATCTTTACCGCGGTAGACGTCAAATCAGTGAAGGTGGGCAGTGCTTAAGTCCGCCTGTCGCACCATCAACTACTGGTATTCAGACTTCTGACCCGAGGGTGTGGGAGCTACACCGTTGCAGATTCGTGCGAGGACTGTGTCATTGAAGCAGCGAGCAGGGCTGCGGACGGCAGCCGTCCCCAACGTTGGCTGGTTCGCTGGTCGACAGCAGTTAGTCGGGAGGCTTGCTAGGTATGGTGATACACGAAGTGCCGGCACCACGCCCGTCGGATGTCTTTAAGGCCCGCTGAGGCGCGTCGTACTAAGATTTCTGGGCGCGACCTGGCGTTGGTTCTGCAACAGTCGTTGCACTTCGAAGTACGCGCTAGTTGCTTGCTGTTGCAGTGCACTGCAATCATGCGCGACCAGGCTCTTCTGATGCAATCGGCCGGCCGATATCGTAGTGAGGGTGCAACAGTTTTCGTTAGGGTTTTCGGGCAGGCCCAGTTTGGTCGTTTCGCCCAATTCCGGCGGACTGTCAAGGCGCTAGGTCCTGAGCCTTGGCGTTGTCGCGTCTTTACCGCGGTAAAGGCTGATCTCTCACCGCAAGGTGATGATTCAGTAAATGCGAGTGGGTGGTGGGGTGATGTGGGCTCCAGTGAGGCCTTGAGTTTCATTTCTTGTCGGCAGTTAGTTTCAGCCATCTCGTAGGACCTTGGTTTGGCCGGCAACGCCTTGCGGCGGATTTACGTAGGGTGAATCGCGATAGTTCGCGCCGAAGTAAGACCGGGGGGCAGGATGTCGCACCCCACCCAATTTCGTCACTGTGACGAAAAGTGTCGCACCCACAAGCGTCGGGATCTGGCCGATTTGCAGTCGAAGTTCCGGGTTCTTTGGCGGTGCGCATTCGAAGGCCGGCCGAAGGTGGCGGCGGGCCTTTGATAGACAATATTCAATCGAATCCGCTTTAACGAGGCTGGCGTGTGCTGGGGAACTTCCTGTTGAGTGCATTTGCTTGAGTTAAATCGTGGATGCGCTTGATGCGCTGGGGGACCGGGGCCTGCAGAGCCTGGAGTCCGGGTGACCCGTTCCATATCTTGGCGACCTTTACCGCGGTAAAGATTGAATTTGACCTTGGAGTGGTACAGAGCTGCACCCTTGCGTCGAGCTCTCTTCGTGTTGCCGTTCGAGCGCGCCCTTCGAGGCAGGCTTCAGTGCTATGCCTCGCTCAGGCCGAGTGCGACGCTGGCAAGGCTGCATCCTGACATCGATGGAGCGAACATAATCGCGCTCCTATGGGATTGGGGCAACAGGTGAGTCGAATCGTGGGCTGGCACCAATGGTCCAGGCTCTGTGTCCTCTAAGGAGAAGCGCTTCGTAGGAGGGAACGGATGAAGGTGTGTCAGGGTCTGGACGAACGAACATCTTCACGCCGGTGGCGCGGAGCAGCATCAATGCTTGCTGTTCGAGTTCGTGGACCCGATTGCGGGGCCTGGTCGGTGTTCCCAACGCTGTGAGCAGTGCGAGGTAGAACCGGCCGGGTGACGGGTCCGGGGGCATCTGCATGCACAACACCGGTATCTGCTCGCGGTCGGACAAGCTGATCGGCGGATGAGTGCGCCGGAACTTTTCGATGATCATCGACTTGTCGTTGTTCGTCGGACCGAGCAACAGTAGGTTCGGCATACGCTGTCGGTCCGGCCACGACAGCAACGTCTCCAGATGGTCGATGACCGTAGCGATCACCTCATCGGTGCTCACGCGCACTCTGTACCTCGGTCCCACCGAGCGGCGCCGCCAGTTCGAGCGCCACCTCGCGTGAACGCGCGGCTCGCGGCGATGCCCGATGATGCGTACGTTCGCCCGTGGCCGCTGCATCCGCAGCCACTGCCAGGTGAGGCCCTCTCGTCCCACCGCGGGCTCGGCCACGACACCCCGTGTGGCCACGAGATGGTGCGCGCCACCCTCGCCGGTATCCAGGTATCGGTCGCGTAATAGTCAGTGAGATAACCGATTTCGGGTGTACTGTAATGCGCTTCATGCCGTACTGTTGGGGGCAGCGGGAAGGCCAGGTTCTTCTCAGAGCACTTGCAGGCGAACGCTTTTCCCGACATGACCAGATGGTCGGTGCACCCAGGTCCCGTCGCCGTGCCGATCGACCGGTGGGGCCACATGCCGTTCCCCGCACAGTCGATGTCCCCGGCAGGGGTCGGATGGATCGTCGATGCCCATCGCACTGGGCAGCCGCCTCGACACGACCCACGACCGCCTCGGTCGCTGCTCCTCGGTGATCGCGCGCTGGAAGCGGACATGACCGGCTCGCCGCCGCAACCCGTTGCAGCTGCACTGGACTCGGACTACTACCGAATCGGTATCGATGCCCGCCGCCGTGCCCACACCGATCTGGCCGATGTGTCCGACATAACCGATGATCTCGAGCATCGGATCGAGAATCTGTTGCAACGCACCCTCGAACTGCTCGATGGCGCGCCGAAACCAGAAGCGCAACCACACATCGAGTGGGTCGGGTGAACAGTGATCGACAAGAACGATACGGCCATGCCGTGAATGCGTACGCCGGCGTCAGAGAGTTCTGCTACGGGGTCATCCCGCCGCGGGACCTCGCTTCTTGATCGAGCGCGCGCGATCGACAGCTTCGATGTCCGCGTTGATGGTTCGGCGACGTTTCCTCAGAGTCAGTGCCGACAGCGGCAGGCTTGCGGCAAGTGCGGCGAGTAGTACCAATACGAAGGGAATGTCGAGGGTCGTCAGCGCGTCGACGGCCAAGATCACGCCTGCAGCGACGCACACGAGTATCAGCCGTACGCCGTTGTAGGCCAGCACATGAAAGACGAGCTGCCCCTGGGGGGTTGCGGGTGTGCGGATCAGTGGCATCGGCCGTCCTGTCGTGCGTAGTTGTGCGGGCGTCACCGTAGGGTGCGGGGCCGGGTTTCGGTGCCGATCTGCTTGAGGAAATCGTTGTAGGCGTTCAGTTCGCTGTATCCGTCTTCTTCGGCGTGGCGATCCGCGACGGCCGATTCCTCTTTTTCGTCTCGGTTCCATCGAATGCAGAAGATGAGCACCACCAGCAGGGCCACCGGCTCACCGTAGGACCATGCCAGCGCCCCGGCGAGTTTCTGATCAGCTATCGGATCGACACCCCACTGCGGGGGAGGGGAGGCGAACGTGGCGAGCATGGGGGTGCTCGACATCATCAGGATGACACCGAAGAACACATGCAGCGGCATCTCGACGAACAGGTCGAACATACGGCCCAGATTGCTCTGCCGAACAGGGAGGGGGCCGACGGCGAGCACAGGGATGATGAACAGCAGCCCGCTGGCGAAGAAGAAGATCTCCATCGATACGTGCCCGATCTCGCTGACGGCGAGAACATCGAAGATCGACGACAGATACAGACCGTAATAGCTGAAGAGGAACAACGGAATCGTCAGCCCGGGGTGAAGCGCGATGCGCCCGGCGCGGCTACGCAACCCCGTCAGCGCCGCGATCAGTACCCACCGCCCGGTTCCGTGATGAGCGGTGGCACGCAACAAAAGTCGTCCGGGCGAACCCACCACCAACAACGGTGGGATGGTCATCGACAACGTCAGATGCTGGAACATGAAGACGCTGAACAGGCTGTAACCGTAGCGTTCGACCTGCAGTCCGGTCACCAGGACCAGCGCCGCGCAGCCGAGCAGAAAACTCGCACTCCGCCACCGTGACCACGCGATACCTCGACCGCGGACCCGGTAGAGCCCCCAGCAGTACAGCCCGGCCATGACGATGCCGGCGATCGGCAGGATCGGGAGCGGCGGTACATCGAAGCTCAGCAACGCTGCCAGCGTCGGCGGGCCTTCCGGGGGAGTTACTGCGGCGATGTTCATCGGGACCCTGTCATTGCTTGTCCTTGCCTCGGATCACCAACGTCAGGGCGATGGCAGCGAGACCGAGGACAGTCAGGCCCACGATGGAGAGCAGCATCATGGTGTTCTGTTTCGGTGGCCGGTCTTCGCTGGCGGAGGGATTGTTGGGATCGTAGGGCTGCGTAGCCGTGGTAACAGGAGTCGGCGAGGTCGAGGTCGCACCGCCCTGCGATTGCTGTGCAGCGGCGTCCTGAGGGGTGGCGGTCGCCGCAACGTCGACGGAGAAACCGTACGACCCGGTGATCGGGTGCCCGTCCGCGGAGGTGACACGGTAGCCGACGGTGTACTGCCCGTTGGGGAGTCCGTCCTCGAGCAGGACCGATACGTCGGGGCCCTCGACCGTGGCCGTTCCCTGTGCCCACTGAGTGTCGCCAGGACCCACGACGCTGATGGTTGCGAACGATTCGTTGATGTCCTGGTTGAACACCAGACCGACACCGATCGGCGCGAACTCCAGGGTGGCATCGGCGGGCGGGTCGGAGCTGACCAGTTCGCTGTGCGCCGACGCCGGCGCTGCAGCGAACAATGCTGTCCCGCAGATCATCACAGCGATCAGCATCAGACGTTTCACGTGGGGTACTCCTCTGTATCGAGCCCGACCCAACAACTACGGGACATAGTAGTAGGGAGGGCGGTTTAGCGGTGGGTCACTTCTGCGACGATGGTTATTTCACCGGGTCCGGCGGATCGGATCGCTCACGGCCGGCGATGGCTTCGGTGATCACTTCCGAGGGCGCGATCGAATCCGAGTGCGGGCCACCGACGTGCTGCTCGGCGCGGATGCGTTCGACCATGTGCGGATAGTGAAGCTCGAACGCCGGCCGCTCGGAGCGGATTCGGGGCATCTCGGTGAAGTTGTGCCGCGGTGGTGGGCAACTGGTCGCCCACTCGAGGGAGTTACCGAACCCCCAGGGGTCGTCGACGGTGACCACTTCGCCGTAGCGGTAGCTCTTGAAGACGTTCCAGATGAACGGCAGCGTCGAGGCTCCGAGAACGAACGATCCCACGGTCGAGACCTGGTTGAGGGTGGTGAATCCATCGGACGGGAGATAGTCGGCGTAGCGGCGCGGCATTCCTTGCGCTCCGAGCCAGTGCTGAACGAGGAAGGTGGCGTGGAATCCGAGGAACGTCATCCAGAAGTGCCACTTGCCCAGTCGTTCGTCGAGCATGCGGCCGGTCATCTTCGGGAACCAGAAGTAGATGCCCGCATAGGTCGCGAACACGACCGTTCCGAACACGACGTAGTGGAAGTGCGCGACGACGAAATAGGTGTCGGTGACGTTGAAATCGATGGGCGGGCTCGCCAGCAGCACCCCGGACAACCCGCCGAAGACGAACGTGACGAGGAATCCGATGGAGAAGAGCATGGGGGATTCGAGGGTGACCTGGCCGCGCCACATGGTGCCGATCCAGTTGAAGATCTTCACCCCGGTCGGCACGGCGATGAGGAAGGTCATGAACGAGAAGAACGGCAGCAGCACGGCACCGGTGGCATACATGTGGTGCGCCCACACCGCGATGGACAAGGCGGCGATGCCGACGGTGGCGTAGATCAGCCCCTTGTACCCGAAGATGGGTTTGCGGGAGAAGACCGGGAAGATCTCCGAGACGATTCCGAAGAACGGTAGCGCGATGATGTAGACCTCGGGGTGCCCGAAGAACCAGAACAGGTGCTGCCAGAGCAACGCCCCGCCGTTGGCGGGATCGAAGATGTGGGTGCCGAGTTTACGGTCGGCGAGCAGGCCCATCAACGCCGCGGTCAGCAGTGGGAACGCCAGCAGGATCAGAATCGAGGTCACCAGAATGTTCCAGGTGAAGATCGGTAGCCGGAACATCGTCATTCCCGGAGCGCGCAGGCACACCACGGTGGTGACCATGTTGACCCCGCCCAGGATGGTGCCCAGGCCCGCGACGAGCAAGCCCACGATCCACAGGTCGGATCCGATACCGGGGGAGTAGACGGCGCTGCTCAACGGGGTATACGCGGTCCAGCCGAAATCTGCGGCACCGCCGGGGCTGATGAACCCTGCGGTGGTGACCAGCGCGCCGAACAGGTACAGCCAGTAGCTGAAGGCATTGAGCCGGGGGAAGGCGACATCGGGTGCGCCGATCTGCAGCGGCAGGATGTAGTTGCCGAAGCCGAAGACGATCGGGGTGGCGTAGAGCAGCAGCATGATCGTGCCGTGCATGGTGAACAGCTGGTTGTACTGCTCGTTGGAGAGGAACTGCATTCCCGGAACGGCGAGCTCGGAGCGCATGATCAACGCCATCAGGCCACCGACGAGAAAGAACCCGAACGAGGTCACCAGATACATCAGCCCGATGACCTTCGGATCGGTGGTGGTGACCATCGTGTGCAGGAACGACCCCTTGCGGGCCCCGCGGGGAGGATAGGGGCGAACCGCCGGCGCAGCCGGAGGAGATGTCAGCGCCGTCATGGAACCACCTTCGAATCGCACGCGAATTACAGGACGCGTCCGACAGCCTAACTCAAATACTATGCTGCATAGTATTTAGGGGTGGTTCAAGTCAGCAGAACCGCGCACGCTGCGGCGGAGACCGCACTGAGAAGGAGGATTGCCATGGCGGCCGGCACCACGAGCGGCAGCACGGCGGCGGCAGCGTACGCGCCTGCCCCGGTTCGGCTCGGCGTGTGCGCGCTCGTGTCGAGGTGGTGCAACCGCTCGGCGGTCGATTCCCCGATCAGGCCCAACGCCCACAGTGGACGCGCTGAATGCGCCTGCGAGACCGTCGACAAGGCCGAACGCACAGTGTCGGCGCTGGTGACCGCGGCCGCGGACCGGTCCGCGGCGACCTCGACCAGAACCCGCACCGCTGCAGGTGCTGCGGCGAACAGAGGAACGCGAGGAAGTGCTTTGGCCAGGATCTCGCAGATGTTGACGATGCGGTGGTGTCGCCCGCGCAGGTGGGCACGTTCGTGTGCGATCACAGCTCGCTGCTGATCGGGATCGAGATGGGCGAGCAGGCCTTCGGTGGCCACGACGTAGCCCGGGCGACCGTCGATGCTGTAGGCCAGCGGGAGCGGGTGGTCGAGCCACATGATCGGTTCGGGTCCGGGGTCCGTGCGCGCGACGACGGCGATGACATCGCGGTGATAGTCGCGGACTTTGGACCGGGCTCGAAGCTGACGGCGAGTCGAGCGCAGGACGCGCGCCGACGCCGACGCCGCGAGGACGACCGATGCCCCGGCTACAGCTTCACCGATCCACGGCTGCGCCGCGTGTTGCAGCGATCCCAGGCAGCGGACGGCAAGTTCGACCATGCCCTCGGCGGGCGCATGGCCGGGCCAGAGCAACACGGTCACCGCGGATCCCACGAGAAACAGCACCCCGGCGATGCTGCCGATCCATGCGGTCAAGGCGAGAGTGGGGCTCACGGTGCGGGTGAGAGAGGTCAACGGCTGCGGCAGGGCGACGGCCGCGATGATCGCCGCGAGGAGCAACGCCAGCGCGACGATCACCGGTTCACGTCCGGCAGGTTCCCCCGCAGAGCGTCGAGCTCGTCGTCGGTGACGGTTTTCGCGAAATGCATCAGGACGGCGGCCGAGTCGGTGCTGGTGTCGAGGATTTCGCGCAGCGCTTGCGAGGTGGCCTCCGCGCGCGACTGCACCGGGGAGTACAGGTACGCGCGTGACTGCTTGGTCCGCTCGACCCACCCCTTCTCGTGGAGATGGGTCACGACGGTCAGGATCGTGGTGTAGGCGGGGTTTCTGCCGGCCATGCGCTCGCGCAGGTCGTGGACCGACTGCGGTCGATCGCATTCCCAGAGCACGTTCATCACCTCCGCTTCGAGATCACCGAGCCTTTTCATCGCCAGTTCTTCTTTCCTTGTCGTGTCAGGTGATATCGACTCCGCGTGCCGACAGCCACGCCGCCGGGTCGGACTTGGCACCGTCGGGTTGCCACACTTCGTAATGCAGGTGGGGTCCGGTGGATTGGCCTCGGTTGCCTACCGTAGCAATGAGCTCGCCGGCTTTCACGCGTTGACCGGCGGTGACGAGCGCCTGGTCTATGTGGCCGTACACCCCGATCGTGCCGTCGTCCTGACGAATACGCACCCACAGGCCGAACCCTTGCGCCGGCCCTGCTTCGATGACCTCGCCGTCGGTCACCGATACGATCGGCGTCCCGATCGTGTTGGCGATGTCGAGTCCGTAATGCGTTGTCCCCCAACGTGGCCCAGAACTGGAGGTCAATGTTCCCGACACCGGCACCACCGAGAGCGGGCGGCGCGCCTCGGCATCGCGTGCTGCGCGCTCCGCCGCCCGAACTCCCCCCTCGGCGAGTTGTTCGGTCATGCGCTGCGCCAACCGGCCGACGTCGAGATCGGGCAACTGCAACACCTGCGGGGGTGAGGCAACGACCGGGCTCGGCGGCAGGGCGCCGGCGGGAGGTCGATCGATACTCGCGGCGCTGAGCGCCACACTGTCCTGCGACCCGGTGTTCGGAGCCGTCGCTGCCGCGGAAAGAAAGGCACCGACCGCGACCGACGCAGCGATGGCGCGGCCACCCGGCTTCGGCACCCGGCGGCGATGAAGTCCGCGGCGAGTAGTTCGCGACACGGCCTGGACATCGGCGCGGCCCCCGTCGTCGTGCGTCGCCTCGTCCGGACCGGCCACGTGCGCCGCCCACATCGACGCGGTAGTGTCCGCGGCCGCGGTGTCCCAGGCGTCGCTGACCGCGTGAACGGTTTCATCCGGTGCGGGCGTCTGCGCCGAGGGCGTGTGCTCGTCCTCCGGCAGAGTGTCGGAGTACCCGGCATCGGCGGGCGACTCGGTCACGAAACGTGAGGGTGCGAACTCGGCCCGTCGATGACGGGGGCGATCGGTGAGCGCCGTCGGCCTGGTGCCGACGGGCATCGAGATCACGCCGCCGCGCGCCGGCGCTGCGCAGTCGTCGTCGATCGGATCGGGTGTGCGGTGTCGGGCCAAGATCACAATCCTTGGTGGCTACGAGGCCGAGGCCTCGCTCGAGATAACGAAATGGTGACGGTCAGGCCACAGGTTACTACTATCGAGCATAGTTTTTCCATCCCCTTCGACCCGGATTCGCTCATACCGCTGGTCACGGTCCTCGGAGGACATCCCGCGGGCTGCGGCGACCGGGCTGCGGCGACTCTGACCGAGAACGGATTCTTCGGGTATCAGGGGTGATCGCGCCGAGAGGACAGGCCACCGAGCATGGTGTTGTACGCCTCGAGTTCGGTATCACCTTGATCGTCGATTCGGCGGTCTCGTTGTCGTGCCGCGTTCTCGTCGGCCGCCGACCACCGGACCGCGGCGAGAACCGCGGCAGCGAGCAACGGTAACTCGCCGATGCCCCACGCAAGAGTGCCGCCGCGCCGCTGGTCGGCCAGCAGGTCTGCGTTCCAATCCAGACGCAGTCCGCTGTAGAAGCTCGCTCCGAGCGCGGTCTCGAGATCGATCGTCACGACGAGGAAGAATGCGAACCCGGCCAACGCGGTGATACTCGCGAGCAACTTCGTCAGTCCCGCGATCGGTCTCGGTACCGGGTCTTCGCCGACCGTGCCCCAGAACATCACCATCCCGACGGTCAGGAACCAGCCCTTCATCACCATGTGTGCCACATGCGAGTCGGCGACGGTGTCGAACACTCCGCCGGGGTAGATCAGGTAGAAGCTGCTCAGGAACACCGTGGTGCTGACCCACGGGTGGATTGCGATCCGGGCTGCTCGGCTGTGCCATGCAGCCCGGAGCCATTCGCGCGAGCCCGGTGCGTCGGCTGCCGGCGCGGTCGGCAGGACCGAGGCGAACAAGGTGGCCGGTCGGCCGAGGACCAACAGCAGCGGCACGGCGATGGCGACCGCGGTCAGTCCCGCCATGTGCACGCTGAACATCGCCGGGCTGTAGAGCCCGACCCCGGACGAGGTCGCCACGAGCAGCACCGCAGTGCCCATCAACCAGCTCGCGGTCCACCGCCGCCGCCATGGCAGGCCTACCCGCCGACGACGCCGCACGGCCACCAGATACACAACAGCCGCGATCACGGCCGCGGACCCGAACACCAGGTCGAAACGCCACTCGAACGCCAACCGCGCAGCGGTGGGCGGGCCGTCCAACACGTAGCCCAAGGCTTCTTCGTGCGCCTGAGGTAGCGAGGCGTCCTGCGGCGGGGGCGGGGGAGTGCGACCGAGTGCGACCGCCAGGCCCACTGTGGTGACGAGAACGAGGGTCTCGATCATCGACAACGTGATCAGGGATCTGCGGTTCTCGGGATCGTGAGCCAGAGCGCCGACCGTTCGTCGTCGCTGTATCCACCCGAGGGTCCCCACGATCGCCAGGGCTGCGATCTTCGCCAGTATCAGAGCGCCGTACGTCGAATCCCACAGCGACGTCACGGGTACTCGCACGGCAGCGTTGACCACTCCGGAGACCGCCATGATCACGAACGCAACCAGAGCGAGCGTCGAGTAGCGGCGGGTCGCGACGGCAAGGTGTCCACCCCCGCGCAGCGCGTGAGCGAGAAGTGCGAGGAGTCCGCCTACCCACAGTGCGGCGGCGAGGATGTGCAGGATCAACGAGTTCGTCGCGATGTCGTGATTGCCGCCGGTCGAGGAGTGGCCGGTGACCGCGCGCGGGATCAACGCGAGCATCGACAGGGCGAACAAGGCGGGGGTCCATCGATGCCGCAACACCGCCGCGCATGCTGCGGCGGTGATCGCCGCGATCGCGGCGGTGATGGCCCATGCAGTGGAGGCCTCGACATCGCCGATCGCACCGAGGAACTGCACCGGTTGCGCCGCAACGGATCCGACAGGTTGACCCGACGCGTCCGAGAGCGTCAGCGGCACCAACGCCGCTGCGCACACCGCCCACACTGCGGAGGCCTTCGCCGCGGTGCGGACGGCGATGTACCCGTCGATGTCGAGCACACCCGACATTTGGGGAGGAACGAGGAACGCTGCGAGAAGCAACGACCCCACCGCCACGACCGCGGCTACCTCTCCGAGCGCGGTCAGCGCCGGAATACCGTAGGTCGTGATCGGTCCCGGATCGGGAAGCCCGAGCAGAATCAGCGCCTGCGACGTCGACAACGCCGCGAGCGCAGCGGCCACCACTGCCGCGATCGCGGCCCACAGCAGCATCACCTGCGAACCGGAGCGTCGATTCACCGGACCGCGGGTCGAGAGTGCGGCTTCGGTGGCCATGTCGTCGGTGGCCATGACGCGGCACCCCTTACGTGGATGATGTGTGGCGGGAAAACTGTCGGCCGGCAATATCGGCACGGCTGCGCGACCGAGTCGCGCAACCGAGATCGAACTACTACGAATCATAGTTCTGCGCCGACGCAGTGCGGCCGCGCGGGCAGCAGCTTCCAGCGAACACGACACTTGCATATATGCGCATATCGCAATATGTTGTGTTCCTGCTATCGAACCACGCCGAGAAGGGGTACCCACGATGGGACACGGACATGGCCACGGGATAGAGCCGGGATCGCCGGCGAGCGCATCCGGTAAGCACCTCGGGCGACTGTGGATCGCTGTCGGTCTCGGGGCGGTTACGTTGGTGACGCAGGTGGTAGTGGGTCTGTCCACCTCGTCGCTGGCGTTGTTGTCCGATTCCGCACACGTGTTCACCGACGTGTTCGGGGTCTTGATGGCGATCGTGGCGATCACACTCGCACAGCGGCAGTCTCGCAAGACCGGCCGCACGTTCGGACTGTATCGAGCCGAAGTGTTCGCGGCTCTGTTCAATGCAGTGCTGCTCTTCGGTGTCGCTGGGTGGATTCTCTACGAAGCCGCGCAACGCATCACGAACCCACCGGAGGTGCCCGGGATTCCGGTCATGTTGGTGGCACTGCTCGGTCTGGCCATGAACCTGATCGCGTTCCTCCTTCTGCGTAGTGGTGCGAAAGAGAGCCTCAATGTTCGGGGTGCGTATCTGGAGGTGATGGCGGACATGCTCGGCTCGATCGGAGTGCTCGTCAGCGGACTGGTCACCGTCGTGTTCGGGTGGCGGTACGCCGACCCGGTCATCGCGGTCGCCATCGGGTTGTTCGTTTTGCCGCGTGCATTCACTCTGGGGCGTCATGCCGTACGAATTCTGCTGCAACACGCTCCGTCGGGCATCGATGTCGCCGCCGTGGAAAAGGCCCTGACCGGTGTCGACGATGTCGAAGAGGTACACGATCTGCACATCTGGACACTGACGTCGGGGATGGAGGTCGCTTCGGCGCATCTGACGGTCGCCCCGGAGGCCGAGACACCCCGGGTGCTCGCTGCAGCGCAGCAGGTTCTCCGCGACGAGTTCGGTCTCGAGCACGCCACTGTGCAGGTCGAACCCCAGGAAGGCGAAGGCCGTTGCCGAGAGGTCAATTGGTAGGCAGGTCTCTGGTAGGCAGGTCTCGACCCGGTGCGAGATCGGCACGCCGTGCTGTCGTCGACACGGCAGCGATGTACCGGAACCGGCACCAGTCGGGTGGGGGCACAGAGTGGGTCCTCGATTGCCGCACATCGGCCCGGTCGACACCGTTCACCCCGAACCCGTCCACCTCGCATGTTCGGCCGCCCGGTGATGGATCAGTCGACTGTGAGGGTATCTACGGTTCTGGTCACGGCGCGGTTCGGCAGTGGCTCGGTAGCGGGGCTGCGCATGACCGCCCCGTCGGTGATCGAGAAGGCACTGTTGTGGCAGGGGCACTCGATCGTGCCGTTGCGGACTCGGTTCACTGTGCACCCTTGGTGAGAACAGATAGCCGAGAAGGCACGGAAGGTACCGGGTTCCGGTTGGGTGACGACGACCTGCCGGTCGGCGAGCACGATTCCACCGCCGACAGGAACATCGTTCACCGACAAGGTGATGGGACCGTCGGAAGCGGTGTCCTCACCGGACGGGGCTTCGCCGACGCTGCATCCGGCGGCAGCCAGGCACGCTGTAGCGCAGCTCGTAGCGAGAAAAATACGGCGCGGTAGCGCCGGGATGTTGTCGCTCATGCAGCAGGTTCCCCTCGGTGCGCCTCGGTGCGCCTCGGTGAGCGAGAGGCGACGATCGCTTGTCGGTGGTTGTGGTCGACTATGTTTCGAGCCGTTTCGGTGTCGATCACTCTCACTGTTCGAGCGAATCAGCATGATTGTCCTGTCGCGAATGTGTCTGCACTGCAGGGCATTCGATTCGAGCACCGAGGTATCTCATGCAAGTTCACGATTCGGCGCTGTCGGGCACTGCGGGCCGAGGGGTAATCTTTGTGGCCTCTCGCGTGAACAGTGCCGCCCCGATCATCAGCACCACCCCGCAGGTGATGTAGATGTCGGCGAGGTTGAATGTCGGCCACCAACCGGTGTGAAAGTAATCGGTGACCGCGCCGTCGAGGAGCCGGTCGAGGACATTCGAGAGTGCACCGGCGAGGACCAACGACAGCGCTGCCGTGGTGACCGGACCCGCGTGAGGCGCGGTACGCCACCCGTAGATCGCCAACCCGGTGGTGATCGACGCCGTCACGGCGACGACGACCCACACGGGCAGAGAATCACCCAGGCTGAACGCCATTCCGCGATTGAAGGCCAGTCGCAGCTCGAGTATCCGCAGCGGAATCGTCGAGCCGGGCAACGCCGCCTGCGCCCAGTAGTCGACCAGTAGAGCGGCAGCGACCAGAGCCAGGACAAGGGCGGTTGCGGCGGCGCGGAGCCGAGCGGTGGCGATGGGGGAGCGGGTCACTGGTCCTCGTTCTCGGGTGTACACCGTGCGTACGTCCGGGTGCACCGCAGACGGTGCAGGTGACCCCGGATTTGCCAACACTTGAAATACTATGCACCATAGTAGTTGATGAATACCGTCGATTTCTCCGCCACCCGATGCGTCGTGTCGCCGTGAGGGCGGCGGCACCCTCGTCATGAGGGCGATGCCCGATGCCGAACCCGGGCCCGGACCGTCCTGCGTCGACCGAGGTCGAGTGTGGCGGCTGTATCGGACAAGTCGAGGTGAAGGGCCCCGAACCTGGGCACGTCTGACCGCAGCGGCAACTTCGGGGCTGGCGATGTACGCCACGTTCCCGCCCATCGATCTGTGGTTTCTCGCTCCGGTAGCACTTGCAATGCTGCTGTTGGCTGTGCGCGGGCGAGGGGCGCGTGCGGGGGCCGGCTACGGCTTCGTTGCCGGCTCGGCGTTCTTCGTGCCTCTGTTGCCGTGGGTGGGGGAGTACGTCGGGTCGGTGCCGTGGCTGGCGCTGGCTGTCGTTCAGGCCCTCTTCGTGGCGATGTTCGGCGCGGTAGCGGATCGGATGTCGCGACTGCCGTGGGCGCCGGTCTGGGTGGCGAGCGCCTGGGTGGCGATCGAAGCTGCGCGCTCACGTGTCCCGTTCGGCGGATTCCCCTGGGGCCGCATCGCATTCGGTCAATCCGACGGGCCGCTGCTGCCTCTGGCTGCGTTGATCGGCGCGCCGGGGTTGTCGTTCGTCGTGGTGCTGATCGGGTCCGCTCTGGCCGGTGCCATCGCTTCCGATCGGTTCACCCGCAGAACTGCAGCAGCGTCGTGCATGGGTGCGGCCACTGTTGTAGGGGCGCTCACGGTGGTGGCTCCACTGTTCGCTCCGCCGCCGCAGGACACGGTCACCGTCGCCTTGGTGCAAGGCAACGTCCCGCGGCTCGGTCTCGACTTCAACGCCCAACGACGAGCAGTGCTCGACAACCACGTTCAGCGCACCATCGAGCTCGCCGACGACATCGACTCCGGCCGCGTACGCGTACCCGATCTGGTCATCTGGCCGGAGAACTCCTCCGACATCGATCCCCTGCGCAATCCCGATGCCGCGGCGGGTATCGATGCCGCAGCCCGCGCCGTCGGAGTGCCCATTCTCGTCGGCACGGTGCTACGCCAGGGCGACGGCACCACCACGAACACTTCGATCGTGTGGGATCCGGTCACCGGCCCAGGGCAGAGGCACGACAAACGTC
Source organism: Rhodococcus sp. 05-2254-6 (assembly GCF_002258565.1). Classification (NCBI taxonomy): domain Bacteria; kingdom Bacillati; phylum Actinomycetota; class Actinomycetes; order Mycobacteriales; family Nocardiaceae; genus Rhodococcus; species Rhodococcus sp. 05-2254-6. The sequence continues at coordinate 5,526 of NZ_NOZF01000060.1, read as the reverse complement.
GACTGGTGCCGTTCGGGGAGTACCTGCCGATGCGCACGATCGTCACCGCACTCTCTCCCTATGCCGCCCAAGCAGGACGCTTCGTTCCGGGTCAGGGCAACGGCGTCGTCGACCTCGCCGGAGTGCCCGTCGCGGTGGCCACCTGCTACGAGGTCGCCTTCGACGCATTGCTCACCGACTCCGTTCGCGCCGGTGCCCAGCTGATCGCAGTGCCGACCAACAACGCCACCTTCGGTCGGACGAACATGACCTATCAACAACTCGCCATGTCGCGGGTACGGGCGGTCGAACACGGGCGCAGCGTCGTCGTTTCGGCCACCAGCGGCGTCAGCGCCGTCATCGATGCACGCGGGGAGGTCGTCGAGCGCACGGAGCTGTTCACCCCCGCAGCTGTCGTCACCGAGGTGTCACTGAGCACCACGCTCACCCCGGCGACGATCACCGGCAGCGTTCCGGAATGGATTGCCGCTACCGGCGCTGTTGCGGCACTGGCGTTCTCGCTGCTGCGCCGACCACGCTCCACCACACCGAACCCGCAAACTACTATGTCGCGTAGTATTTAGATGGTGGTCGGTGAAGGGTGTGCGGAGATGACGATCGACGAACACCCCAGTGCGCACTCGCCGGGACTGGTGCGCAGAACGGTGGCGATGCTGCGCAACCGGTGGCGACAACTGACGTCGATGCGGACAGCGCTGGTGCTGCTGTTCCTCCTCGCCGCCGCAGCAATCCCCGGCGCATTGCTGCCGCAGCGCAATCTCAATACCCAGGCCGTCGATGCCTACATCGCCGCCCGCCCGGCTCTCGGGCCGGTGATGGACACACTGGAATTGTTCGACGTGTTCGCAAGTTCCTGGTTCACCGCGATCTACGTCCTGCTGTTCGTGTCTCTGATCGGCTGTCTGACTCCCCGGTTGATCGAGCACGGTAAAGCTCTTCGCGCACAACCTGTTCGAGTACCCCGAAATCTCACTCGACTACCGTTGCATCATTCGGGCACCCTCGCCGGCGACCCCGAGAAGGTGATCGCCGACATCGCGCCGCACTTGAAAGGGTGGCGTACCGTCGTGCGGCCCGAGCCCGATGGGGCACTGACCCTCTCGGCCGAGAAGGGCTACACCCGCGAGGCCGGAAACCTGCTCTTCCACTTCTCGCTGATCGGCCTGCTCGCCGCTATCGCCATCGGCAAACTGTTCGGCTACGAAGGCTCGGTCATCGTCATCGCCGACAACGGACCCGGTTTCTGCAACACCTCTCCCGCCGTCTACGACTCCTTCCGCGCCGGCAACAGCACCGACGGCACCGGCCTCGAGCCGTTCTGTATCCGGGTCAAGGACTTCACCGCCGACTACCTCGAGAACGGTCAGGCCGAGATGTTCACCTCGAACATCTCCTACCAGAGCGCCGACGACATCGCCGCCGACACCTGGCGCGACTATCAACTCAAAGTCAACGAACCCCTCCGGCTCGGCGACGAACGCATCTACCTCACCGGACACGGCTACGCCCCCGAATTCACCGTCACCTTCCCCGACGGCCAGACCCGCACCGAAGCCCTGCAGTTCCGCCCCGACGACGCCACCACGTTCCTCAGCAGCGGCGCGCTGCGATTCGACCCACCCGGGGGGACCTACGCCACCGCCGACGAACGCCGCCGAGGGCAGATCGCCATCGAAGGACTCTTCGCGCCCACCGCGCAATTCAACGGAAACCTGCTCTCCTCCCGCTTCCCGGAACTGGTCGATCCCGCTGTGGCAGTGGACATCTACAAAGGCGACACCGGTCTCGACACCGGCATCCCGCAGTCGATCTTCTCCCTGGACCAGGAGATGATCAACCAGGGACGGCTGGTCAAGCAGGACCGAGTCAACCTGCGGCCCGGAGAATCGACAACCCTCACCGACGGCACCGTCGTCCGGTTCGACGGGGCCAAGGAATTCGCGAACCTCCAGGTCGGATACGACCCCGCGCAGCGGTGGGTGCTCGTGTTCGCGGTCACGATGATGACCGGACTACTGATCTCCCTGGTGATCACCCGCCGTCGTGTCTGGTTTCGGATCCACCCTGCCGAACACGGCCGCGCGGGCGTGGACATGGGCGGACTGGCTCGCACCGATCACGCCGGCTGGGGACCCGAATTCGAGACCCTCCGGTCACAGATCTGGCCGCAGGCAACTTCGAGCGACTCCGAGACCCACGACAGAGAAACGGTGTAGCGCCATGCCGATCGACGACACCCTCGCCCGCTGGAGCGACATCAGCTTCGAGACCGCGTTCGTGGTCTATCTCCTCGCCGCGATGGCGTTCCTCGGCCAGCTCGCGACGACCCGTGCGGCGACACTGCACAACACGGAGCGACTGCGCACGCGAATAATCGCCGCGACGTCGACGACACCCGGTCGCATTCCCGACGCACCCCGGCGGGTTCCGTCCGAACGCCTGGGGCGCACAGGCCTCGGGCTGGTGATGGTGGCGCTGACGTTGCATGTCGGGTCGATCGTTCTTCGCGGGATCGCCGCCAGCAGGCCGCCGTGGGGCAACATGTACGAATTCGTCTCGGTCACCTGCGCGGCCGGTGTACTGGCTGCACTGGTGGTGCTGCGCTCCAAGCAACTGCGCACCCTGTGGTTGTTCGTCCTGGTACCGACATTGATCCTCCTGTTCGTCGCCGGCACCGTGCTGTACGCCAACGCAGCACCGGTGGTACCGGCACTGCAGTCGTACTGGCTGCCGGTGCACGTCTCCATCGTCTCGCTCGGCAGCGGGGTGTTCTTGATCTCCGGGGTTGCAAGCGCGCTGTTCCTGATCCGCATGAAGCATCCCGAGGCCTCGGGGAGCAGAATGAGCCGAATCGTCGCCCGTCTGCCCTCCGCGCAGACACTGGACATCGTGGCGTACAAGACCACGATCTTCGCATTTCCACTCTTCGGCGTCGGCGTCATCCTCGGTGCCATTTGGGCCGAAGCCGCATGGGGCCGATTCTGGGGCTGGGACCCGAAAGAAACGGTCTCCTTCATCACCTGGATCGTCTACGCCTCCTACCTACACGCCCGCGCCACCAGCGGATGGCGCAACACCCGCGCAGCATGGATCAACATCGCCGGATTCGTAGCGATGCTGTTCAACCTGTTCATCATCAACATGGTCGTCTCCGGCCTGCACTCCTACGCAGGCCTGAACTGATGACTCCCGCTACGTGCCCTCCAGCGCGTCCGCAAGGTCCTGCGGAATGGGCATCGGCGACATCAGTCCCGCCTCGACCCGGCCGGTGTTACCGGCCGGGTATCGCCCCGACCACGATCCTGGAGCAGCGACCACGATCCGAATCAACTGGCCCCAGGATTCGCGCCGATCATGTTCTACCGCCGCAGCTTTCAACATCGCGGCGTGGTTGCGAGCATGCAACCGTCAACAGGGCTGCGAGAGGATGTGTGCTCGTTCGAGGTGGTACCAGCGCACCTCTGTTGTCGATGCCCGTGCTGCTGCGGTCATGTCGATCCCGTAGAGCCTGCGTGCAGTCCGATCACCGCCCGCAGGTCTCTACCTCTGTCCGCGGAAGAGTTCGCCGTACGCGGGGGTCGATGTGCAGCAGGTACATCCATCCGAGCACACGGAGCTGCCATCGTCTGCTCCGATCGCCGACGGTGACGTTGCGGTGGTGGAGGCCAGTAGGTTCCCAGATGCGAGAGGTGCGGTGTTCCTCGGCGTCGGAGCCGGAGCGCAGCAGGCATCCTCGAAGGCCGCTGCGGGTGCGATCGTGACGTTGAGGGCACCGGACGCCGCGGGCGGGGGCACGAACCCGTCCAACGGTGTGGTGCGGGCAGCGCGAATCGCATTGGCTATGACCAGGACTTCGGCGAGTTCGTGGACGAGCACCACAGTCGCCAAACCGAGGACACCGGTGGCAGCCAGTGGGACGAGCACGCCGATGATGGCGATCGACAAGGCGATGTTCTCGATCATGATGCGCCGGGCGCGTCGAGCGTGGGCCAGCACCTGCGGTAGATGCCGGAGGTCTTCCCCCATGAGGGCAACATCGGCGGTCTCGATGGCAACGTCGGTTCCCATGGCGCCCATGGCGATACCGACATCTGCGGTCGCCAAGGCGGGAGCGTCGTTGATGCCGTCGCCGACCATGGCAATCTTGCGTCCGGCCGCGATGTCGGTCAGCAGGGCCGCTTTGTCCTCGGGCAGTAGTTCGGCGTGGACGGCGGTGATGCCCGCCTGGGTCGCCAGAGCCTGCGCAGTGAGCGCATTGTCGCCGGTGAGCATCGCAGTGTCGATACCGAGCGCGGTGAGTTGGCGGACAGCCTCGGCGGCCTCGGGCCGCAGTTCGTCGCGGACGGCGATCGCAGCGATCAGAACTCCGGCGCGTTCGACGAGAACGACTGTGGCACCGCCGCTCTGCAGACGAGCGACGTCGGCGCGGAACACCTCGGAGCTGGGGTGTGTGTCGAACCAGCTCGGTTTCCCGAGCCTGATCGCGGCACCGTCGAGGGTGCCGGTCAGGCCGTGCCCGGCGATGGCAGTGACATCATCGGCGGCCGCGACGGTCGATACGGAGGCCAGTACGGCGCGGGCGAGTGGATGCTCGCTGCGCGCTTCGAGCGCAGCAGCAACGGCCAGCGCGGCGTCGCGGCTGATTCCCGCAGCGGTGACGACGTCGACGACCTCCGGTCGTCCTGCGGTGAGGGTGCCGGTCTTGTCCAAGGCGACGACGCGAATGCGGCCCAGCTCTTCCACTGCTGCACCGCCTTTGATCAATGCCCCGTTGCGACTCGCAGCCCCGATCGCCGCCACCACCGACAGCGGCACCGAGATGGCCAACGCGCACGGTGATGCCGCGACCAGGACCACCAGTGCGCGTTCGAGCCACAACATGGGGTCACCGAGCACCGCACCGACGCCGGCGACGAGTACGGCGAGAATCATGATCGAGGGCACGAGCGGACGTGCGATACGGTCCGCCAGCCGTTGGCCGGCCCCTTTGCGGTCCTGGGCCTGTTCGACGATGCGGACGATGCGAGCAAGCGAACTCTCCGATGCCGGCGCGGTGACGGTGACCTCGATGGCCCCGCCGCCGTTGATGGCACCGGCATGCACCTCGTCACCGACACCGGCTTCGATGGGCACGGACTCGCCGGTGATCGCAGACACGTCCAGATTCGTCGAACCGCGAGCGATGGTGCCGTCCGTGGCAGCTCGCTCACCCGGCCGCAGCACCATGATGTCCCCGATCACGACATCGTCGGGGGACAGGGCCTGCTCGGTTCCACCGCGCAGGACAGATACCGTCGGCGGCACCAAGGACAGGAGTGCGCGCAGTCCGCGGCGGGTCTTGGTGACCGCGTATTCCTCGAGCCCCTCGGCGACGGAGAACAAGATACCGAGCATCGCGGCCTCGGGGATCTGGCCCAATGCGATGGCACCGAGCAGCGCGATCGTCATCAGCGTGCCGACACCGATGCGTCCGTGTCGCAGATTTCTCACCGTCGCGGGAACGAAGGTGACGGCGGCGATCGCGGC
>NZ_NOZF01000047.1:0-932 GCF_002258565.1 Rhodococcus sp. 05-2254-6 | reverse complement strand
CTCGAGCTTCTGCAAGAGCTGGTGCCCACTGCCGAGGACAATGTGAACCGTCACATCTCGATGGCGCGGGAGTGGCACCCTCACGACTACGTCCCGTGGGACGAAGGTCGCAACTTCGCCGCACTCGGCGGCCAGGACTACGACCCGGAGCAATCCAAACTCTCCGACGTCGCACAGGCCGCGATGATCACCAACCTGCTCACCGAGGACAACCTGCCGTCCTACCACCGTGAGATCGCCGAGAACTTCTCCCAGGACGGCGCCTGGGGAACCTGGGTCGGCCGCTGGACCGCCGAGGAGAACCGGCACGGCATCGTCATGCGCGACTACCTCGTGGTCACCCGCGGCGTCGATCCCGTCGCCCTCGAAGAAGCCCGCATGATCCACATGACCAACGGCTTCGCCTCACCGGCAGGATCGCAGACGGGGCTGCTGCACTCGGTCGCCTATGTGACCTTCCAGGAACTCGCCACCCGCGTCTCGCACCGCAACACCGGCAAGGTCTGCGACGATCCGATCGCCGACCGGATGCTCCAGCGCATCGCCGCCGACGAGAACCTGCACATGATCTTCTACCGCAACATCACCGGCGCAGCGATGGACATCTCGCCCGATCAGACGTTGCAGGCGGTCTCGGACATCGTGACGAACTTCGTCATGCCCGGTGCCGGGATGCCGAACTTCCGCCGCAACGGTGTATTGATGGCCAAGCACGGGATCTACGACCTGCGTCAGCACCTCGAGGACGTCGTCTGGCCGGTTCTGCGCAAGTGGAGCGTATTCGAGCGCAACGACTTCACCGCACGCGGTGAGAACAAGCGCGAAGAACTCGCCGCGTTCCTCGAAGACCTCGAGCGGCAGGCCACCAAGTTCGAGGAGATGCGTGATCGGTCCCTCGCCCGCGAACGCGCGAAGGCCGAAGCACGCGCGTC
>NZ_NOZF01000098.1:0-953 GCF_002258565.1 Rhodococcus sp. 05-2254-6 | reverse complement strand
CCGCAAACCGGAATCCAACACAAACAACGCATCACCCGGCACCGGCGTACCGATAGGAGCTCCATGACCAGGCTTCATGGGCGCACTCATAGAGGCGTAGAACGTCTCTGTCTCCCCGTAGCCATTGATCATTTCTCGGCCTGAAGCCCACCGATCGACAAGTTCGGGCGAGCATGCCTCACCCCCCACAAAAATGGTCCTTACTTGATCTATTCCCTCGGGCGAGAGCATCTCGAGTGCGGACGGGGTCTGGTTGACGGTGGTGACCTGCTCGTCTACCAGGATTCGGTGAAAGTCCGTTGCGGAGCGGGCGGCATGCTCAGGGATGATCACCAAGCGGCCGCCGTGCAGCAGAGCGCCCCACATCTCCCACACCGACACATCGAACGAGTACGAATGGAACATCGACCACACCTGATCTGGGGAATGTTTGAAAGCATGTTCCGAAGCTGCGTAGGTCTGGGTGACGTTCGTTTGTGTGATGCCGACGCCTTTGGGTGTGCCTGTCGTTCCTGAGGTGTAGATGATGTACGCGAGGAGGTCAGCATTCGGCACCGGCAACGTCGTCGTCGGCTGTTCAGCGACCTTGGGATCCTCGACATCTATCAGTGGGACCCCGGACTTACTGACGCGACCAGCGAGGCTCACCGTGGTCAAAATCGCGGCCGGCGCAGCGTCTTGTAGAACGAATGCCAGGCGCTCGTCAGGGGTGTTGATGTCGATCGGCAAGTAAGCAGAACCCAGCTTCAGCACCGAAAGTATGGCTATCACAGTGTGTTCCGAACGTGGCAGCAACAGTGCAACAACGTCCTCTACTCCCACCCCACGCCCAGCCAACAAATGAGCCAACTGCGTCGATGTGTCGGTGTGGGAGATGTGGGGCGCTCTGCTGCACGGCGGCCGCTTGGTGATCATCCCTGAGCATGCCGCCCGCTCCGCAACGGACTTTCACC
>NZ_NOZF01000123.1:0-979 GCF_002258565.1 Rhodococcus sp. 05-2254-6 | reverse complement strand
GGCCAGCGCGGCCACGGTGAAGGTCGAGCTGTAGTCCACCATCGAGACGTGCACGATGTTGCCGGCCGTCGATGCGATCGACCCGAGAATCAGCAAGGCCCACGCGAACCAGCGGTGTGAGGCGTCGACGACGAGCATGAGTGTTGCGAGGATTACCATTCCGTCGAGCACCAGTGGCAGAACCCATCCCAGTGTTGCCGGGTATCCGCTGGCAGTAGCGAGCTGCCACAACGATATTCCGCTCTTTGTGAAGGCGCTGATACCGATCACCGCATTGCCGATCACCGCGCAACGTTTGATGGTTGTCAGATTCCTCATCAATGTCCTTCGCTGGTGGTGATCGAAAAGTGGCCGGCCGCTGCCGTCGGGCGTGCTAGATCGGCGTGCTTGAGGGTGGGTGTGTTCGACAGTCGGTAAATCGACCACAGGGCGGTGAATGCGATACACCCGCCGATCACTATCTGAGCCGCGGTGTAGTCACCATTGTTCGCAATGACGAATGCATTCCAAGCTGTATGGGCCAGAACGAGTCCCGTGAGACTGCGGAGTCGATAGTAGACGTAGACGGCCACAGCGCCCCATACGAACGCCGACAACGCTTGCCCTGTTCCCTGGTACAGATGGATGGAGGCTCGAAACAGAGCTGAGCTCGCGATGACGATGCCGAGCATCCACGGCTGGACGCGCCAGACCAGTCCGACGACCCCGAAGAGCAACAAGACCGGAAGCGCACTGAAGAACGGTTCCTCGGCCAAGCCGGCGACGAGAAGGTGCGCACTGTTCCACCATTGTGCCGGGTTGCCGTAGTCACTGGTGCGCGAAAGGTTTTCGGCATCCTCGGGGGACAGCAACGAGGCCATGCACAGGCCGATGGGGAACAATCCTGCACTCATCAGCGTCCGCGCTCGCCACGTCCCAGGGAAGCTGTTCGGTTCGGTCTCGTTCGGTTCGATGAACCGGCGCACCGCCGCGACGAGAG
>NZ_NOZF01000019.1:52194-74848 GCF_002258565.1 Rhodococcus sp. 05-2254-6 | reverse complement strand
GCTCGGCGAATCGTTGTCCGGCCTGTTCGAGCCGGTGGCGGAGTCTGCGCTCGACTACTCGATGATGCTCTCGCACAACGACATCGAGGCGCTGATCGGCATGGGTCCGTCGTCGCGACACGGTGACCCCGACGCTCGGTCCGCTGCCCTGGGGGAGCTACCGGACGTCACCGAGGTCACCGCGTCGGTGACGGTGTCGACCTATCGCAGGGTGAATCGCTGAGTCGTCCCGATCAGCGCCTCGATGTCGTTGTGCGAGAGCATCATCGAGTAGTCGAGCGCAGACTCCGCCACCGGCTCGAACAGGCCGGACAACGATTCGCCGAGCCGGCGGGTCTTGTCCTCGGCGACGCCGATGAGGCCCAGTGGCCCCCGCAGCTCACGCTGATGTCGCATCGTGGGCGTGACGACGACCAACACTCCGTCGTCGACGAGGACTCGGTTCAGTTCACCGGCGTTGCGCGGGGCGAACACGCACGTCACCGCGGACACCGCACCCGACCGCACCGGAAGTCCACTCCAGATGTCCGCGACCACGGACCCCAGCCTGGGATGGGATCGTGCCGCGCGCCTGGCCGCGAACTTCGACACGTCGACGCCTATCCCCCGGGCCTCGGGGCAGGCCTCGAGAACAGCCGCGAGATAGTGACCGGTTCCGACTCCGACGTCGAGCACCACCTCGCTGTCCACCGGCACACCCGCCGAGACCGCTGCGGCGATCGGGTCGAAATGCCCCTTCTCCAGGAACACGTCGCGTGCCGCGATCATCTCGGCCGAGTCGCCGGCGAACTTGCCGCCGTCACCGGTGAGCAGACTGACGTAACCCTGCCGGGCCACGTCGAACGAATGCCCTCGATCGCACCACAGCGTCCGATCGGTGTCGCCTACACCGAGACCGGAGTCGACCTCGCGCACTCGGCACTGCGGACACAACAGCACGTCCACGACATCGGTCAGCATCGAGCACCTCTTTCACACCGGCACGCACACCCCTGGAAACAACACAAAGCCCCGCTTGCCGGTACGGCCAGCGGGGCTGAGCGATGATCGATCGACAGGGCGATCAGCCGGTGACACCCTTCAGTTCGTCACCGAGTGCCGCGGCCTCGTCAGGGGTCAATTCGACGACCAGGCGGCCGCCCCCCTCGAGCGGGACACGCATGACGATTCCTCGTCCCTCTTTGGTTGCTTCGAGGGGACCGTCCCCGGTCCGGGGCTTCATCGCCGCCATCCTCTGCTCCCTCCAGATCTGCGCCCACCAACTCGGCGCCTCGGCCTAAAAGATAAATTCGTCGCGGGGCGACGGGTGTTGACTCCTATTCTTCCCTATCGACCTCGATACCGGGAAACGGAGTCGGTATTCGTGACCTGCACCCAGCACTCCGACAGGTGATCGTCGACCATTCCGGTGGCCTGCATCAGGGCGTAGGCGGTTGTCGGACCGACGAACCGCAGACCACGCCGCTTGAGCTCCTTGGCCATGGCTGTGGACTCGGGAGTCGAGGCGGGCACTTCGGAGAACTCGGTCAGGCGCGCCGGCCTGGGTTCCGGCGCGAAGGACCACAGCAGGGTGTCGAGGTCGGTGTCGTGGAGATCGACGACGGCGCGCGCGTTGTTCACCGCTGCCTCGATCTTGAGCCGATTGCGCACGATGGACGCGTCGTTCATCAACCGATCCACATCGGCCTCGTCGAAGCGGGCCACCTGCTCCGGATCGAAACCGGCGAATGCGGTGCGGAAACTCTCGCGCTTGCGCAGGATCGTGATCCACGCCAGACCCGATTGGAACGCTTCGAGACACAGTCGCTCGTAGAGCTCGTTGCGCCCGTGAAGCGGCTGCCCCCACTCGACGTCGTGGTAATCCCGATACACAGAGTCGTCGGTGGCACCCCGCGGGCAGCGGAGCTTGCCGTCCGGTCCGGCGACAGCACTCATTGCCCGTCCGGCTCGGATGCGGCCGACTGCGGGGTACCCGAGGACTGCGCGGCCGACAATCGCGAACGAAGCATGTCGATCTCGCCGCCGAGTCTCTCCAGTGCCCAGTCGACCTCACTGGGCTTGTAACCCCGCAGGCTCTGCTGGAACTTCAGCGCGCGCACGTCGGCACCGGTGACGCCCTCCGCGGGCAGAACGGTCGCGGTGGTTCCCTCGGGCAACGGGCCCAGTTCCTCACCGCGACCGAACACCGCCGACGCCACGAAGAACAATGCAGCAGCGACGACGGCAATGACGACGACGTAGATCAGCAGCGTCAACATGCCTCGATCTTGTCACGACCGCCCGACACGACTATTTCAGCGAGTTCATCGCCGGTCGATCCAACAACGACACCTCGGTCGAGAACGGCTCGAACGAGTCACCGTCGACGCGGAACTGCAGAAGACCGGCACCGGAATCGACCATCCCGCAGCGGTTGAGCATGGTCCCGACGATCTGTCGGCTCATCGCCCCGAGTTCGACCAGCGGGCGGTTGCGGTGCTTGCGCACTCCCAGATTCACCTGGCCGATCGCCCCCAGCCCGAGCCTGTCGTAGGTATCGAGCAACAGCCCGATCTCCACTCCGTAGCCGGGCGCGAACGGCACCGCGGACAGAAGCTCACGCGTACCGGCGTACTCGCCCCCGAGGGGCTGAATGACCCCGGTCAGCTCGGGCCGCAACGCAGCGAGCAGCGGCCGTGCCACCAGCTCGGTGACGCGTCCACCGCCGTTGGCGTCCTCGGTTCCGCTGGTCCGCAACGGACGGCGGTAGTAACCCTTGACGAGGTGGATGCCGTCGCCCATCAGCAGGGGGCCGAGCAACTTGGGTACGAACGCCGGATCGGGGTTGATCAGGTCGGAGTCGACGAACGCGATGAGGTCACCGGTCGACGCAGCCACCGATCGCCACAGCACCTCGCCCTTGCCTGGTACCGGGTCGATCCCTGGTACCGCTTCTTCTCTGCTGATGACCCGTGCACCGGCCGCCGTCGCGCGCACAGCCGTTTCGTCGGTGGAACCGGAGTCCAACACGATCAGCTCGTCGACGAGACCGCCGAGCAACGGGTGGATCGTGTCGATGACGGCGGCGACCGTCTGTTCCTCGTTGAGCGCCGGGAGTACCACCGACACCGTTCGGCCCGCTTTGGCGGCCTCGAGTTCGGCGACGGTCCATTGCGGGGTGTCCCAGCTGTTGGTCTCGGACCACGCCCTGGTGACGTCCGTTCGATCTGCGAGTGTCATGCCAGACCCCTGACCGTCCGCGCCGGGGTTCTCAGACCCTGGATCGCTGCCACCATGTCGACGACTCTTCTGGTCGACGCAACTTCGTGAACCCGGAACATTCGGGCTCCGCCTGCTGCGGCCAATGCTGTCGCTGCCAATGTTCCCTCCAACCGGTCGGCGAGCTCTACCCCTAGAGTCTCGCCTACGAAGTCCTTGTTGCTCAGCGCCATGAGCACAGGCCACCCGGTGTTTACAAGATCGTCCACGCGACGCAACAACTCGAGCCCGTGATAGGTGTTTTTCCCGAAGTCGTGCGTCGGATCGATGAGAATCGAATCCTTTTTCACCCCCTCCGCGACGGCGTTCTCCGCGGCGGCGGTGACTTCGGCGATCACGTCGGCCACCACATCGGTGTACCGAACACGATGCGGGCGCGTACGGGGCACCGCCCCGCCGGTGTGCGAGCAGACGATGCCGACACCTTCGGCGGCAGCGACGCGCACCAGCTCCGGGTCGGCCCCGGCCCACGTGTCGTTGATCAGATCCGCGCCGACGCCACAGGCCAGTCGAGCGACCTCGCTGCGCCAGGTGTCCACACTGATCAGCAGCTCTGGATACGCGTCCCGGATGGCCTCGACGAACGGAACGACACGGCGAATCTCCTCCTCGGCGTCGACGATGGCGCCGGGGCCGGCCTTCACACCGCCGATGTCGATCATGTCGGCACCCTCCGCGACGGCCCGGTGCACCGACGCCATCGCGGCGTCGTCGGAAAAGTTCGCACCCCCGTCGTAGAACGAATCGGGGGTGCGATTGACGATCGCCATGACCAATGCGCGATCGTCGGCGACCGGTTTGCCGCAGAGAGTGCTCATGAAATCAATAGTGGCACGTGAGCATCTTTCGAGTGCTCAGCCCTTGGGTGCCTTGCCTGCGGCGACCTCGGCCACGTAACCGTCGTACGCCTTCTCGTAGCCACCGGACTTGCCACGCAGCACGTACAGGTCGCTGTCGCTGTCCTCTTCGTAGCCGAGCTTTCGCAGGGCCACCTTCTGGCTCTTGAACGTCGACGTCTGCTCGAGGCTCTCGACGACCCTGACGAAGAGGGGCACCGCGTACGTCGGGAGCTTGTCGTAGAGGTGCTCGGCCATCGTCTTGCCGTCGAAGGTCTCGCCTTCGCGCAGCGTCACCGCAGCCATGCCTGCTTTGCCGTCGGTTCCCTCGATGTCGACGCCGTACACGACGGCACCGTCGATCGACGAGTGCCCACCCAGGGCTCCCTCGACCTGTGTGGTCGCGACGTTCTCGCCCTTCCAGCGGAAGGTGTCACCGAGGCGGTCGACGAACGCGACGTGCATGAAGCCCTGCTTGCGGACCAGGTCGCCGGTGTCGAACCAAGCGTCGCCGTCCTTGAATCCGTCGCGCACCAGCTTCTTCTCGGTGGCCTTGTCGTCGGAGTAGCCGTCGAACGGTGCTCGGTCGGTGACCTTGGACAGCAGCAGTCCGACCTCGCCGTTGCCGACCTTGCGGAGCTTGCCGTCCTGGCCGCGCTTGGCCTTGCCGGACTCCTCGTCGTACTGGACGACGGCGTACGGCAACGGGCAGACGCCTGCGGTCTTCTTCATGTTCAGGGCGTTGATGAATGCGATGTTGCACTCGCTGGCACCGTAGAACTCGGCAACGCGGGAGATGCCGAATCGCTGGGTGAACTCTTCCCAGATCTCCGGGCGCAGTCCGTTGCCGACGATCAGCTTGACCGAGTTGTCCCGATCGGAAGGCTTCTCCGGCTGTGTCAGCAGGTAGCGGCACAGCTCACCGATGTAGGTGAACGCGGTGGCCTTGTTGAGCCGGACGTCGTCCCAGAAGTTGCTCACCGAGAACTGCTTGCCGATGGCCATCGTCGCGCCGCCTGCGAGCACCGAGGACAGCGTCACCGTCAGCGCATTGTTGTGGTAGAGCGGCAGGCAGCAGTAGATGACGTCGTTGCTGCGCAGCCGCACACCCATGTTGCCCAGACCGGACATCGACTTGAGCCAGCGGAAGTGGCTCATCAGGCTGGCCTTCGGCATGCCGGTGGTGCCCGAGGTGAAGATGTAGAACGCCTTCTCCTTGGCCTGGATCTCGGCGGTGACCTTCGGATTGGCCGTCGACGCCGTCGCCGCGAGCTCGGCCAGCTTCTTCAGCGGCAGTACTGCTCCGACCTTCGGCTCCCCGTCGAGCGAATCGAGAGCTTCCTGTGCGCTCTCGTCCAGCACGAGGACCTTCGCGTCGAGAATGCCGAGGCTATGCTCGAGCACGTCACCGCGCTGGTTGTAGTTCAGCATTCCCGCCGTGGCACCGAGCTTGACGGTAGCGAGCGCGGCGAACAGTGCCTCCGGCCTGTTCTTGCTGAGAATGCCGACGACGTCGCCGCGCTTCACCCCGTGGTCCGCGAACACCGCCGCGTACTGGTTGACGAGTTCGTTCGCGTCCCGATAGGTGATCGATTCGCCCTCGAACCGCACGAACGGACGGTCGCTGTTCTTCGCGGCGGCGTCCTGGAAGACCTGACCGATCGACGCTTTGTGGTCGGGCTTGCGGGTGAATCCCGCCAGGCCCTTGAGCAGACTAGGCACCTCCGTCACCATTTTCGGCAACGCGACCGCGAGGTCGGTCACTCCAATTTTCTGACGGGCATCGACAGCCATGAACTCCCCTTTGAAGACGATGTGAGATTTCTTACCCTACTTGAGAGTAACAACTTTGAGCATCTCACTTCGTGGCCGCGCTTGGTGACCTGTCACAACGTTGCGCAGGCATCCAGTGCTGCATCGACGGTCGACGTTCTGACCAGGGCGTCCAGGGCGCGTTGCTGGACGAATCCGGTCTCTCGCAAACCTTCTATCCACTGCATCATGCCGTCGAAATGTCCGAATGGATCGAGCATCACCATCGGCTTGCTGTGCATGCCCAGGTAGCCCGCCGTCCATGTCTCGAACAGCTCCTCCAACGTCCCGATCCCACCGGGCAAGGTGATGAACGCGTCGGCGCGGTCCTCCATGATCTTCTTCCGCTCACGCATCGTGTCGGTGACGATCAGCTCGTCGGCGTCTACATCGGCGACCTCACGGTGCACGAGTGCTTTCGGAATCACGCCGACCGTATTGCCGCCCGCTGCTCGCGTTGCCGCGGCGACCGCGCCCATCATCGAGACGTTCCCGCCGCCCGAGACGAGCTGCCAGCCTCGCCGACCGATCTCGGTGCCGACCTCACCGGCCAGGTCGATGAACGAAGAGTCCACGGGACCCGACGCGCAGTAAACGCAGACGCTGAGCGCGCGTTCGGTCGATGCTCGCTCGCTCAATGCTGGGCCTCGCGGACGATCCGGACAGCCTCGTCGACGCTGTCGGTGCAGTGGATGAGGTCGAGGTCCTTCTCGGACACCTTGCCTTCTTTCACGAGAGTCGTCTTTATCCATTCGAGCAATCCAGACCAGAAGTCCTTGCCCAGCAACACGATCGGGAATTTCGTGACCTTGGCGGTCTGCACCAGGGTCAGCGCCTCGAAGAGTTCGTCGAGAGTACCGAAACCGCCGGGAAGGCACACGAACGCCTGGGAGTACTTCACGAACATGGTCTTGCGCACGAAGAAGTAGCGAAAATTGACGCCCAGATCGACCCACTCGTTGAGGCCCTGCTCGAACGGCAGCTCGATGCCGAGCCCGATCGAGTAGCCGTCGGCCTCGCTCGCACCGCGGTTGGCCCCTTCCATCGCCCCGGGACCGCCGCCGGTGATGACGGCGAAGCCCTCCTTCGCGAGAGCGGCTCCGAGTTGCCGGGCGCGCTCGTACTCGGGATGGTCGACGGGGGTGCGCGCCGAACCGAACACGGTCACGGCCTTCGGGACCTCGGCCAGCGCACCGAATCCCTCGACGAATTCGCTCTGGATGCGCAGCACTCGCCAGGTGTCGGAGTGAATCCAGTTTCCTGGCCCTCGCTCGTCGAGCAGCCGTTGATCCGAAGTGGAGGTCTCGGTGTTCCGGCCACGCCGAAGTACTACGGATCCCTTGTGCTTGGCCGGCTTCTCGCTGCCGTGCCCCTCGGAACTGTCGTGGTCCTCGAAACCGCCGTGTTCCTCGAAACCGCTTGGGCCCTGGTCGCTGTTCATGGCGTTCAGGCTATCCGGCAGAGAGGTAGCTCCGGAGCACCTGTGTGACATGGGTGATCTGCTCGACGGGTACGCGTTCGTCGCGCTTGTGGGCCAGATTGGGGTCGCCGGGTCCGTAGTTGACCGCCGGGATCCCGAGCGCCGAGAAGCGGGAGACGTCCGTCCAGCCGTATTTGGCCCGGAACTGTCCGCCCGCTGCCTCGATGAGAGCGGACGCTGCGGGTCGGTTCAAACCGGGAAGTGCTCCGGGCGACGAGTCGGTGACCTCGAAGCCGAGATCCAGTCCCTCGACGACCTCACGAACGTGTTCGACGGCGTCGTCGACGTTGCGATCCGGCGCGAAGCGAAAGTTGACGTCGAGTTCGGCTGCGTCGGGAACAACATTGCCCGCGACCCCACCGGAGATCCGGACTGCTTGCAGCCCTTCGCGATACACGCAGCCGTCGATATCGACTGTGCGCGCGCGATACGCGGCGAGTCGATTGAGGACCGCACCGAATTTGTGAATTGCATTGTCGCCCAACCAGGATCGGGCACTGTGAGCCCGTGTTCCCGACGCCGTCAGCCGAACCCGCAGCGTCCCTTGGCAACCCGCCTCGATGAATCCGCCGGACGGTTCGCCGAGGATCGCGACGTCGGCAGCGAGCCATTCGGGGAGTTCGCGTTCGATCCGGCCCAGTCCGTTCCGCGCGGCCGCGATCTCCTCGCAGTCGTAGAACACCAGGGTCAGATCGTGCGCAGGGTTGTCGATCGTGGCGGCGAGGTGCAGGAACACCGCGTCACCCGACTTCATGTCGACGGTTCCGCACCCGTGCAGAATGTCGCCCTCGGCGCTGTCGTGCTCGCGCCTCGACGGCACGTTGTCTGCGATGGGAACCGTGTCGAGATGACCCGCGAGCATCACCCTCGATGCGAGTCCGCGGTTCGTTCGGGCCAGCACGGCGTTGCCGCTGCGGATGATCTCGAAGCCCGTCGTCTGCTCGCGAAGCGCTTGCTCCACCTCGTCTGCGATGCGCGATTCGTCCTCACTGACACTGGGGATGTCCACCAGTGCCGCGGTGAGGTCTATCGGGTCGGCATGCAGTTCGAGCGTCACGGGAGAAAACTCTAGGCCGTGGATCCCGGAATCTCGCGGACCACGCCGTCGAAGCCGGCACCGAACAATCTTCCGCTCGAGAAGCCCTGGTCGGAACGTCCGTAGGCCACGACGCTCGTCAACCGCGTACCGGTGCCGATGACACATGTCGCCCCCGGCGCATCGATGCGGACGACGGAGCCGCCTGCGTTGAGCGGCACCACCGGGCGTCCCGCATCGTCGAGGGTGAGCCCGTCCGGAGCCGCGAAGCCGTCGAGTCCCGACAGGTCGAGAACACTTTCCGGTGCCGAGGGGTCGGCGATCGGGATCCTGCTGACGCCCGGGTTCACGAAAGTCCGCGAGACGTACAGGTACCGATCGGCGGCGTCGAGCACCGCGCCGTTGGCACTGGGGAAGCTCGCCCACGCCGGGTCGACCGAACCGTCGGGGCCGATCCGGGCGATCAGCGAGCCGAAGTCGTTGGTGGCGTACACCGTTCCGTCGGCGGCAACGGCAAGGCCGTTGGCCGCGCTCAGACCGGACGCGAACGGAGTGACGGTGAGAGTGTCGACGTCGAGTCGAACGATCCCCGCGGCCCTGACGATGTCTCCGACGAAGACGCGAGGGTCCGCTCCGTAGCCGACCAGCAGGGTGCCGTCGGGCATCCAGGCCAGAGCGCCACCGCCTCCGCTGGGGACCATCGCGATGGGATAGGCGGCCTGTCCTGGCGCGTCGATGCGGTACACCCGGCCGGAGACGATGTCGGTGACGTAGGCGCGGCCCGACGCGTCGACTGCCAGTCCTTCCAGAGCTGACCCCGGGATTCGTGCGACCACTGCCGACGGCCCGCCTGCTCCGGCGCAATCGGGATCTGCGGCTGCGGTGCCGGAGCCGAGGACGACACCGCTCGACACCACCACAGCGGCAGCAATAGCCGTGACGACCGAACGCACGCGCGCGGACATGCTCGAATTCATGGCACTCCCCCAGCCTCGGCGACCCCCTGTCAGCCGATGACGATGTCTACCACGCGCCTGTGACAACCAAACCCAGCGCGACTCCGAGCACGATCGTCGTCGCCAGGGTGGTCACCAACCCGGTGAAGGACACACTGCCCGCCATCACCGAGGTCGCGCCACGGCTACGGGAGGCGGTACGAGTGATCACCGGACACACTCTGTCAGCTCCCCGCCGCCGATTCGTCGGCCTGCATCCCGATGCGATCACGCTCGGCAGTCGAACCGATAACGAACCGACGCAGCACCCGAATCGAGGTGTTCCCGCAATCCGCACGCCCGAGACCGTGTGCAGAACAGTCGCCGACCGGAGCCGGTTGCCGAGCCCACCGCATTCGGCCCACCGCGTATTCTTCGTCCCGTGAGCGCACATGGAGCATCAGCAGTAGGAATAGCCAACATCACGACGTCGGGCGTTGTTCTCGACACCTGGTTTCCGAGCCCGGAGCTCGGGTCGGGCTTCGAGACCGGCACCACCCGGCTCGAGGGTTCGGACGTCCCCGAGGAGCTGGCCGCTCTCGTCGGACCGGACGAGGCGCGCGGCGTCGAGGTCGTCGCAGTGCGCACCAGCATCGCCTCGCTCGACGACGCCCCGATCGACGCCCACGATGCGTATCTGCGACTGCATCTCCTGTCGCGCCGGTTGATTCAGCCGCACGGGCAGAACCTCGACGGAGTGTTCGGTCTGCTGGCCAACGTGGTGTGGACCAACTTCGGGCCCGCTGCGGTGGACGGTTTCGAGACGGTGCGCGCAAAGCTGCGCGCCCGCGGTCCGGTGACCGTGTACGGAGTCGACAAGTTCCCGCGCCTGGTCGATTACGTCGTTCCCACCGGAGTTCGTATCGCCGACGCCGACCGCGTTCGTCTCGGCGCGCACCTGGCCAGCGGGACGACGGTCATGCACGAGGGCTTCGTCAACTTCAATGCCGGCACGCTCGGCAACTCGATGGTCGAGGGACGTATCTCCGCGGGTGTCGTGGTGGGCGACGGTTCCGACGTGGGTGGCGGTGCGTCGATCATGGGCACGCTCTCCGGTGGCGGCAAGAACGTCATCTCCGTCGGTAAGAGCTGCCTGTTGGGCGCCAACTCCGGGCTCGGCATTTCGCTCGGTGACGACTGCGTCGTCGAGGCCGGGCTCTACATCACCGCCGGCACGAAGGTGAGCGGTCCGGATGGGACAGTGGTGAAGGCTGCCACGTTGTCCGGCAAGTCGAACCTGCTGTTCCGTCGCAACTCACTGTCGGGTGCTGTCGAGGTGGTGCCGTGGAAGGGCACCGGCGTCGAACTGAACGCGGCATTGCACGCCAACGACTAGCTTGCTCCACCCCAATCGGCCTGTCGAACAATCTCGTCCAGCCCCGCACCGTGTTCTCGGTGCGGGGCTGGAGTCTGTCCTGGGGCTCACGCGATGTGGGGGCCTGCGCGGGCGTGTGATGGTCTGGGTTCTCGATACGGGTCGACGGTTGCCGGTGGTACGAGCCCCCGCAAGCGGGAGGTGCCCCCACACGGGTGGTGGTCGGTGCCGATGAACACTTCCCAATCGGAGTGGTGCATGAGGCGGTGGTGGAACCCGCACAACAGAACCAGATTGTTCATGTCGGTGGGGCCGCCGTCGGGTGTTGATGTCGACTGGATCTGCGGTGTCGGTGTCGGATTCTGTTGCTGCGCGTGAGGTTTCGTCGTCGGTGATGTCGTCGGCGATGTCGCGGAGGTCGGTGAGGTCCTGCAACCGGATGTGCAGGTTCAGGTGCGGGCGTTCACCGCCTTCGATGGGGCGATCCCTGGAGGCGAGGTACTGGTCGAGGATGTGTCCGAAGGCGTCGGCTCTGCGCCTGGCGGGGCTGCGATCGTCTTGGCTGCCGTCGGCGGCGGGTGGGGTTCGGTCAACGGGGAGAGCGCAGTGAGCAGTTTCTCGCCAGTGACAGCATCGAAGTCTCCTTTGAGTACCAGCCGCCCGTTGAGGGTTGTGGAGGCGAAGAGTTCGTTGCGGTCGGTGTTCTCGGCGGGTGGTTTCTTGGTGCCGAAGCTGTCTTCGAGTCTGGTGATCGCTGCTCGGATCCGGCCGGTGCGCGCGTCGGGTCCCTGTCGCAGATTTGATCAAGGCGGCGCGCGCGGCATCGCGGCCCTCTTCCGGCAGGTTCTCCGGGGGTGTTTCGGCGAAGGTGAGGATCAGCGCGGCGTGATCGACGGACATCACACCGGTGTTCACGGCGTCGGCGATGTCGGGAAACGCAGCCATGCCGCGGGCGAGGGCGACGATCCTGGTGGCTTTGGACGGCGAGAGCAGGGTGGTGGAGGTCAGCCAGCCGGCGGGTCCGGGGAAGCCGAGCTTCTCCCGGCTCACGCGGGTGTCGATCTCGGCGACGAGGGCGATCCGGCGGGCCTCGAGCAACTGGATTCGGTGGGAGACCGCGGCGGCGTCGGCGAGGAGTTCGCTCTCGCTCAGTTGCCAGATCTCCGTGGTCATGGGAGCAAGTGTATCGAACGCGCGTTCGACCGGCAACCATGGTGCAATCGAAAACCATTGCCCTGCATAAGGATTCGAGAATCAAAATTGTCGGTGGCGTGTGATAGGAGCCGACTCATTCTTCACGATTCGCGGTCGACCACCACAGTTCCTTGGTGGTAGAGAATCTTCCATGCATCGTTACTTCGCTGCCACACCGTGACCCTGCGGGTGAGCCGGTCGTCGAGCAGCAGGGTGTACGTCAGCAGGAAGTTCTCGGGTGCAACTTCCCGTAGCTCGAACCCGCCGGCCTCCCAGTCGGCGTCGAACCGGCCTTCCGTCGCTATCGATATCGGCGGCTCGGACCAGCGTCAGCCGATGGTCCCCAGCGACGCCAGAGTCTTCACCACTGCGCGTGCAGCCTCGGCACCCTTCTTCTCCAGGTGCGCGGTGAAGAAGGCTGTGTGGTCGTCGTGTTCGTGGAAGTGGTGTGGTGTCAGCACTACCGAGAACACCGGCACGTCGGTGTCCAGCTGCACTCGCATCAGGCCGTCGATGACCGCTGTTTCGACGAAATCGTGTCGGTAGATTCCGCCGTCGACCACCAGCGCAGCGGCGACGATTGCGGCGTACTTGCCCGTCTTGGCCAACCGCTGTGCATGGAGTGGGATCTCGAAGGCCCCGGGCACCTCGAACACGTCGAGCGGCGTCTCGGCCTGTCCGAGCTTCTCCAGTTCGGCGGCGAATCCCACCCGCGCGCGATCGACGATGTCCAGGTGCCAGCTGGCGTGGACGAAAGCAATGGATCCGGCGAGTGGAGTGGTCATGAGTGCGATGCTAGCGGTATCGCTCGTCGAGCAAGTCGAGTGTCGGGCCATCGAATTCACCGGCGAAATACTTCTGCAACACTTCGCCGAATACGGACGGCCCCTTGGTAGCTTCGGCGAAAAGCGTCATGGACGAATGCAGCTTCAGGTTGTCGGGATAACCGAAAATCTCGTCGACGGTCCGCCCCTCGACAGCCACCACAAGCCGGGCCGCCTTCTTCAAGCGAGGACCCAATACTTCGTGGGACAGGTACAGCTCCGCCTCGATCAGATCGGCGATGCCGAAGTGTTGGGCAGTCGCACTGCGCCCCAATCCGGCCAATTGCGGGAACACGAACCACATCCAGTGTGTCTGCTTTCGCCCTGCTTTCAGTTCCTTCGTCACCGCGGTCCAGACGGGGTCCTGAGCATCTACGAAGCGTTGCAGGTCGTATTCGGTCATGCCGTTCAACTTAGGTGAACCCGCGCAGCAGAGTGTCGACTGTGGCGTCGAGCAGATCCTCGGTCGGGACGCCGTCGAGCAGGTCGCCGGTGGCCAGCATCGCGAGTCCGTGCACGCTCGCGAAAGCGACGCGCGCGAGTATCTCGGGTGGAGCCTCGGTGATCACACCGGCCGCCATCGCCTCCTTCAGCAAAGCCTCGGTGGCGGTCATACTCTCGTGTGCAACGCTTTTCAGCTTCTCACTGGCGTCGGGGTGGTGCTTGGTGCTGTACATGACGTCCAGCAACTCCGGGTGTTCGACGGCGAATCCGAGGTAGGCACGGGCGACGCCACGGAACCTGGCCATCAGCTCACCGGGTCCCGTTGCCGCTGCGACCATCCGGCGATTCAATTCCTCGAATCCGTGCAGCGCCAATGCATCCAGCAGCGCCTGCTTGTCGCGGAAGTGGCGCGCCGGGGCACCATGACTGACGCCGACATCTCTGGCCAGCTGCCGAAGCGACAACGCGTCGACCCCGCCGTGCGCGATGCTCCGTTCGGCCTCGTCGAGCAACACCGCGCGCAGGTCGCCATGGTGGTAGCGCTGCGTTGCCATGCCCTCACCCTAGGTGATGTTGGCGTTGACAACAATGCTGACACTGCCTACATTGGCAGCCATGACTTCCACAGCGCTCATCACCGGAGCAAGTTCGGGGCTCGGCGAGGAATTCGCCACCCGCTTCGCCGCACGCGGCGAGAACGTCGTCCTCGTGGCGCGACGCACCGATCGACTGAACGCCCTGGCACGGCGCATCGAAGCCGATCACGGGGTGACGGCCACCGTCGTAGCCATGGATCTTGGCGTCCCCGGCATCGGCGAAACCCTTCGAACCACATTGGCGGACAGGGGAATCACACCCACCACACTGATCAACAACGCAGGCTTCGGCACGCACGGGAAGTTCGCCGACGAGGATCCGAAGCGCGCGGCCGCAGAGATCGCCCTCAACATCAGTGCGCTGGTCGACCTCACTCACGCATTCCTGCCGAACCTGACCGGCGCACTGATCAACGTCGCGAGTACCGCCGCGTACCAACCCACACCCAACATGGCCGTCTACGGCGCAACGAAGGCATTCGTCCTGAACTTCACCGAAGCGCTGGCCTTCGAGCACCGCGCCTCGCTGCTGAAGATTCTCGCGCTCTCCCCCGGCCCTACCCGCACCGAGTTCTTCGACGTCGTCGGATCCGAGGACGCCGCGGTGGGCAACTTCCAGACCTCCGAGCAAGTGGTCGCGACGGCTCTGCGCGCGTTGGACTCTCGCCGCACCCCCGCCAGCATCGTGTCCGGCCTGTCCAACAAGATCAGCGCCGGCAGTGTCCGTTTTGCTCCACGTGCACTGGCCACCGTGATCAGTGGTCGGCTGCTGAAAGCATGAGGCCGGCAAGGATACGCTCGAACACCACTCGCTCGGAAGCCGGAATCGCGTCGAGCAGATACCGTCTGACCGCCTCCGCGTGAACGGGCCGCGCGCGCACGACGGCGTCGCGCCCCACCTCGGTGAGAACTACCTCCACTCCCCCGTCGACCGGACGACGAGTGATCAGTCCGCGGTCGGCCATTCGGGTCAGATGATGCGACAGCCGACTGCGATGCCACTCGAGCAACGCCGCCAATGCGCTCTGTCGCAGCACCCCATGCCCTATTTCGTGCACTCGGGTCAGAACCGCGAAGTCCTGATCCGACAAGCCAGTTCTGTCCGCGATCTCCGCGGTGACGCGAGTCCATACGGCGTCCTGCGCCCGCTTCCACGCGTGCCACAGGGCCATCTCGGATTCGTTCAACAGCGTCATTGCGCCACCCTATCCACCGACCTGTTGACATGACAACACAACCGGGTGCATGGTGTTGATATGACAACACACACTGCTTTGGTCACGGGTGCCAACCGAGGCATCGGCCTTGCCATCGTCCGCGGCCTCGCCGCCCAGGGGTTTGTCGTCTATCTGGGCTCGCGAGATCTCGCCGGGGGCGTCACCGCGGCCACCGGGATCGACGGAGACGTACGCCCGATTCGGCTCGATGTCACCTCGGCCGACGACATCGACGAGGCCGTCCGACACATCGACACCGAAGTGGGCCACCTCGACGCTCTGATCAACAACGCAGGCATCAACGTCGGCTATCACCGCCCTATCGAGGAGAATTCGTCGGATCTGCGAAAGGTGTACGACGTCAACGTCTTCGCCGTCGTCGATGTGACCAACGCATTCCTGCCGCTACTGAGAGAGTCCCCGGCCGGTCGGATCGTCAACGTCACCAGCAAGCGCGGTTCCATCGGCGAGGACGGCGCATGGGTGGGCACGCCATCGATGGCGTATTCGAGCTCGAAGACCGCTCTGAACGCCCTCACCGTCCACTACGCCCGAGACCTTGCCGATACCCCGATCAAGGTCAACGGAGCAGCTCCTGGGCACGTCGCCACCGACTTCAATGGATTCCGCGGAACGCGATCGCCGGACGAGGGTGCGGCCGTGGCGATTCGACTCGCCACCCTCGACGCCGACGGATCCACCGGACTGGTTTTCGAGGACAACACCGTCCTCACGTGGTGAGGCGTACGCCGCCTACCCCCGTGTCCGACGCGAATCGATTACTCCCGTATCGAATCCGGCCAGGTGCAATCCCCCGTGGAATCGGGCGTGTTCGATCTTGAGGCACCGATCCATGACGACGTTCAATCCCGCTGCCTCGCCGTCGTTGGCCACCTGCTCGTGCCACAGCCCCAGCTGAAGCCAGATCGTCTTTGCCTGCGCTGCAATGGTTTCCGAAAGCACTGCAGGAAGGTCGTCGTACTTGCGGAACACGTCGACCAGATCCGGCGGCTTCGGTAGGTCGGCGAGTGTGGGGTAGACCGTCGTTCCTTCGATGTCGGTGACCGTCGGGTTCACCAGAAAGATCTCGTAGTTGCTCGTCGACGAGAGGTATCGGTTGACGAAGTAGCTTGCCCGCGAGGGGTTCTTCGACGCACCGACGATCGCGACGGTCTTCGTCTCTCGCAGGATGCGTTGCCGCTGCGGCGCGGACGGGCCCTGCCAGGTGCGTTCGCTCATGACCGAGCCTTTCCTGTTGCCAGTGTCAGGGCCTGATCCAGGTCCCACAGAATGTCCTCGGCGTCTTCGAGGCCGACGCTGATACGAATCAGCTCGGGACCGACACCTGCTCCGCGCAGTTGCTCGTCGGTCAGTTGTCGGTGCGTGGTGCTGCCCGGGTGGATAACCAGCGTGCGCACGTCACCGATGTTGGCGACGTGGCTGGCGACCTGGACGCTCTCGACGAACGCCTGCCCGGCCTCGCGGCCACCGTCGATTCCGAAGGCGAACACCGCACCGGGACCGGTGGGGAGGTACTTCGCTGCTCGGTCGTGGTGTGGGTGACTGTGCAGCCCGGCCCATCTCACGTACTCGATCCGGGGATCTGCCTCGAGCCACTCGGCGACCACCCGAGCATTGGCGACGTGCGCGTCCATGCGTTGCGGCAGCGTCTCCACTCCCTGGATCAACGTGAATGCCGATTGCGGTGCGAGTGCGCCGCCGATGTCGCGCAACTGCTCGCTGCGCAGCTTGGTCAGAAAGCCGTATTCGCCGAAGTTCCCCCACCACGACAGACTGCCGTACGAATCCACCGGGGCCGTCATCTGCGGGAATTTGCCCGAGCCCCAATCGAATCGCCCGGATTCGACCACCACTCCCCCGAGCGTCGATCCGTGACCACCGAGGAATTTGGTGGCCGAGTGGATCACGATGTCGGCGCCGAATTCGATGGGCCGGCTCAGCCACGGCGTCGCCATTGTCGCGTCGATCACCAACGGAATTCCGTGATCGTGGGCCACGGCGGCGAGACCCTCGAGGTCGGCGATCTCCCCCGACGGATTGCCGATGATCTCCGCGTAGATCAGCTTGGTCGAATCCGTCACCGCTGCTGCGTAATCCGCAGGATCGGTACCGGGAACGAACGTGGTCTCGACGCCGAAGCGACGTAGCGTGACGTCGAGCTGGGTCACCGTGCCGCCGTAGAGCCCGGCCGCGGCGACGATGTGGTCGCCGGTGCCGGCAAGCGCAGCGAACACTGCGAACTCGGCCGCCAACCCACTGGCGAACGCCACCGCCCCGATGCCGCCTTCGAGGCTCGCGATGCGCTCCTCGAAGGCGGCGACCGTGGGGTTGCCGATGCGGCTGTAGACGTTGCCGTACTTCTGCAGAGCGAACAGATCGCCTGCGTCCGCGGAATTCTCGAACACGTAGCTGGCCGTCTGATAGATGGGCACAGCACGCGAACCGGTGGAAGGATCCGGTCTCGCTCCGGCGTGAATTGCTCTGGTACGCAGGCCGAATGTCCGTTCGCTCATGACATCAGGCCGTTTCGAGAACGGTGTGAATCGGGGTGGGATTGCGCGTCAGATCCAGCACGGGGCAGTGGTCGTCGACTGCCTTCTGCAGCTCCTCGTACCGCTCCCGGCTCTCGGGACCGGTGACGGTCAGGACGACGCGCACCTCACCGAATCCGGGACGGACATTGTCGTCGAAACCGAAGAATCCGCGAACGTCGAGGTCACCCTCGGCCTTGGCTTTGATGTCGTCGACGACGATACCGAGCTTCTCGGCCCAGACGCGGTAGGTGACCACCTGGCAGGACAGCAGCGAAGCCAGGTAGTACTCGACCGGGTTGGCGGCCTTGTTCTCACCGCCGAGGGCGGGCGGCTCGTCGACCTCGACGCTGAACTTGCCCAAGGTGACGGTGCTCGCGACGGCATCGTGCGCGGTGGCGGAGGCACGGAACACCGCGTGGGCGTTCTTGGCGTCGGCCTGCACGGCATCGTCGGTGGCAGCGATGACGCCGCCGATGTGGGATACAGATGTGGTCATGGAGAATTCCTGTTCGATTCGAGGGTTGCCGGAACTACCCGAGGAGCGCGAAATGCTCGTCGGGGATGGGTTCGATCGACAGTTACGAACAGGAAGAAGTGCAGACGAGACCGAAGTCGATGGTGCGACGACGCACGAGCCTTCTGGCTGCGTCGGTCACGTGTGTCTCGGTCACGATGCCGACAATAGCTTACGAGAACTGATCCGCGCCGACATCGGTCTCGTCGTCGGTGATCGCCGCGACGATACGTGCTGCCACCGCATCCGGCGTCAGACCCTGCGGTAGTTTCGGTGCCTGCCCGGCGATCGGCCGCGTCGCAAGCCCCGTCTCGGTGTGCGGCGGACGCACGTCGACGATCCTGATCTTCGACTTCCGCGCTTCTGTACGAACACTTTTCAGCAGCGCGCTCACCGCTGCCTTGCTCGCCGAATAGGCACCCATGTTCGGCATCGGCTTGTCGGCCACGACGGCACTGATGTTGAGCACGAACCCGCCCTGATCCACAGTGGTCAGTGCTTCTCGAAGCACGCGTAGCGGTGCCAGATAGTTCAGCAGCAGCAATTCGTCGACGGTGTCGTCGTCCACCTCGGTCACCGGTCCGAACGCCACAACGCCCGCGGCGATGACGATTCCGTCCAATCCGCCGTGGTGTTCGACGGCCTCCGCGACCACCGATCGGGCCGAATCGGGCAGCGTCAGATCGGCGTTCACCGTGTGATGGTCCGACTCGATGCTCCGGCCGCTCAGAGTCAACCGAGCCCCGGCCTTCGCGAGCTGCTCGACGATCGGTCCGCCGAGACCGCCGCTGGCACCGAATACGAGAATGCGTGCGCCGTCGAGAGAGGTCATGATTTCGAGGCTAACCGCCTACTCGAACGCTCGCTGACGACCGGCCGAACGACGCTGCCCGGGGCGTGTACTCACAGCAGTTCGGCCGCACGGCGAACCACGTCGATGCAGAGGTCGAGATTGAGCGGGCTCAACGTCGAGAAGCCCTGAGCCACTTCACCTTGTTCGAGCACCACCACCCGGCCCGCTGCGACGCTCGGCAACGACGTGAACAGTCCGGTCTCGACGATTCCGGCCGAGCCGAAGTCGAACACGACGAGCACATCGGCATCGGCGAGGACGTCGGCGTTCTCGGCGGAAAATTCGGGACGCGGGGCGTCGGCTGTCGCTCCGTCGGACAGTGCGGCGACCGTCGTGAACCCGGCTCGCCGGAACAGATCGACGGCGGGGATCGACTCGTGACCGAGCCCGTAGAACATGGACGTGTCGTAGGCGGCGATCAAGCCGACGGTGGCACCGCCGACGTCGAGCCCTTCGAGCGCGGCGGACATCCTGGCGTCGGTGTCCGCGATGAGCTCGTCGGCGCGATCTCGCCGGTCGAGTGCGTCACCGATCATCTCGAGGTTGGCCCGCCAATCGAACGACGCGATCTGCACCACCGGGGCAAGCGATTCGAGCTGAGAACGGGAATCGGCCACCCCGTCGTCGCCGATGATGAGATCGGGTTCGGCGGCTGCGATGCGCTCGGTGTCGATCGACTCACCGAGGGAGATCCGCTCACTCGTCCCACCGAGTTCGGCGAGGGCGTTCTCGTGCCACTCCCATGATCTGTTCGGTGCGCCGATCATCTCGGCGAAGCCCTCGCGCACCCCGAACTGCACGGGGACGACCCCGAGCGCAAGTACTGTATCGAGATCCCACAGGTTGGCCACACAGGCAACCCGCTGCGGTCGACGGTCGATCACGACGGACTCACCCGCATCGTCGACGATCGTGCGGGGATAGCCGTCCCCTACCGTCCCATCGCCCGTGGCCTGCTCCTCACCGCTACCGCAGCCGGCGATCAACGCAGCGAGGGCAACGCTGCCGATGAGGAACTCACGACGCGTCGCCGCCTCGATGATGGTTGCCTCCGATCGGTGTGCTCCGAGAGCGAAAGCGGCGGCCGATTCAGGCGCAGGTGCGGTCATGACCGGAAACAATAGGCATGCCTAACCTATGCCGTCAAGGGGTCATCAGCCGAGCAACTTCTTCTGGACCTTGCCCATCGCGTTGCGTGGGAGAGAGTCGACCACTCGAATCTCGCGGGGCCGCTTGTGAATCGAGAGCTCGGTGGCCACCAGATCGATCAGCACTCGATCCTCCACATCGGTGCCGACGACGTACGCCACGATGCGCTGGCCGAGGTCGTCGTCGGGCACACCGACCACGGCCACCTCGTCGACGCTCGGATGCCCCAGCAACACCGTCTCGATCTCCCCTGCGCCGACGCGATAGCCGCCGGACTTGATCAGATCGGTCGAGGCTCGTCCCACGATTCGGTGGAAGCCGTCGGGCTCGACGAGAGCGACGTCTCCGGTGTCGAACCACCCGTCCTCGGTGAAGGTCTTCGCCGTCGCGTCCGGGTTGTTCAGGTAGCCGTCGAACAGCATGGGGCAGCGGATCTGCAACGCTCCGATGGATTCGCCGTCGTGCGGCAGGATTTCACCCTTCTCACCGCGCAGCCGGGTCTCGACGCCTGCGACCGGCAGTCCCACCGAGCCTGCTCGACGCTCCCCGTCGGCGCGGGTGCTGATGGTGATGAGGGTTTCACTCATGCCGTATCGCTCGATCGGGGCCTGGCCGGTGAGTTCACGTAGCTTCTCGAACACCGGGACCGGGAGCGGCGCACTACCGGAAACCAGCAGTCGGGCACCGGCAAGGGCGCGGGCCGACGCCTCGTCCGCGGCGACACGCGACCATACGGTCGGCACCCCGAAGTACAGGGATCCGCGCGCTGCCGCGTAGAGCTCCGGCGTCGGCTTCCCGGTGTGGATCAGCGGGCTGCCCACTCGCAGGGGGCCGAGGACGCCGAGGATGAGACCGTGCACGTGGAACAACGGAAGTCCCTGCACCACAGTGTCTCTCGATGTCCAGGCCCAGGCCTGCGCCAACGCGTCGAGCCCGGCCGCGATGGCACTGCGAGAAATCAACACGCCTTTCGGCGGGCCGGTGGTACCGGAGGTGTAGAGCACGAACGCGACCGAGGACGGTTGCGGTTCGGGGTAGCTGTGCCACGACCGTGCATGCTGACGCACCGGCAGGACCTCGAGTCCGGAGGTGTCCGGCGGCGCTTCACCGAGCCACGCCTGCGCGCCCGAGTCGTGGAGGATGTGCTCACGTTCGGCCACCCCGGCGTCGGGCGGAACCGGCACCACGGTGACACCGGCGATGAGTGCACCCACAACAGCGAGCACCGTCTTCACCGACGGAGTCGCGTAGACCGCCAGTCGGTCGGCACGCGAGATACGTTCGGCCACGGACGTCGCCGCGCCCAGGATGTCGGCACGAGAGAGCGAGACTCCGTCGATCGTGATGGCGTCGGGAATGTCGTCTCCCCGCGCAACGGCGAGTGGGTTCAGTGAACGAAGCAGCACATGGCTACCGTACATACATGGACGTGGACGGAATCGACACCGGCGACTACGCCGAGTACATGACGGTCGCCGCCGGTGACCTGCAGGCGGGTGTCTATCTGATCGGAACCGACGCCGAGCAGGACACCGATTCCCAGGACGACCTCGACCTGGACCTCGAGGACTCCGATTCCGACGATGACGACATCGACATCGCACACGTCACCGACGGCGCGCCCAGGCTGGTCTACTCGGTGCAGTCCGACGACTTCTGGACCCGTGTGGAGTTGGCCGATCTTCGAGCGACTCAGCTCTACGAGGAAGCGCACGCACGCAATCCCGAGGTCAACACGGAGCCCAAACGCTTCACCACCGTCGAGGCGTTCGGCAGCAACGAACTGGTCTACATCCTGCGCATCCGACGCGGCGGCTGGGACGTGGGCGAGCCGGACCTCGAGCCGTGATCGGCGCGCTCCGTTAGGCGGCGGACCCGACAGTTCCGATGCCGAGCGCGACCAGGAATCCGGCGCTGATGCGGTCCAGCCAGTCGGTCACCGCGGGCCTGCTCAGCAGAGCCACCGCACGTGAGGCGAGAACGGAGAACACTCCCATCACCAGAGCGGCCACCACCACCTCGACCAGCCCGAGCGTCATGGCACCGGTGAAGGTGACCACGGTGAGGAACTGCGGCACCACTGCGAGGTAGAACAGCCCGACCTTGGGATTGAGCGCGCACGAGAGAACTCCGGCGCCGAACGCCGACCACGCAGACGCAGCGACAGGCACCAGCGGCTCACCGGCCACCTTGTTCTTCCGTCGGGCGCGGAAAGCCTTCACGCCCAGGTACAGCAGATACAGTCCGCCGAGAATCTTGACGACGCGATACGCGGTCGCGGATTGCTCGACGATCGCCGCCAGCCCGACGGCTACCAGCACCGCCCAGAACAGTCCACCGATCGCGACGCCCATCGCCGCCGCGATCCCGGGCTTGAGACCGCCGATGCTGTAACGCAGCACCAGAAACGAATCGGGCCCGGGCAGAATCGCCAGCAGAAAGCACACACCGGCGAAGCTGAGCAGCAGGCTGAGGGTCATGGGTACATGAGAACACCCGGTTCGAGTTGGGTCCAACTGACGTGAGTGTCCACTATTCGGTTCGGCGAACGGGATTCCGCTTCTCGATGAGAATTG
>NZ_NOZF01000019.1:0-52094 GCF_002258565.1 Rhodococcus sp. 05-2254-6 | reverse complement strand
GCAGAAAGCACACACCGGCGAAGCTGAGCAGCAGGCTGAGGGTCATGGGTACATGAGAACACCCGGTTCGAGTTGGGTCCAACTGACGTGAGTGTCCACAATTCTCATCGAGAAGCGGAATCCCGTTCGCCGAACCGAATAGTGGACACTCAGCGCACCAGAGAAACCCGACTACCCGCGCAGGCGATCCGCCGCAGCCTCGATGCGTTCGTCCGTGGCCGTGAGTGCGATGCGCACGTGCTGTCCACCGTTCGGACCGTAGAACTCTCCCGGTGCAGCGAGGATGCCGCGTTCGGCGAGCCAGTCGACGGTGTCGCGGCACGCTTCGCCCCGCGTCGCCCACAGGTACAGCCCGGCCTCGGAGTGGTCGACGGTGAATCCGGCTGCTTCGACGGCTTCCTTCAATACAGTCCTGCGTGATCGGTAACGCTCGCGCTGGATGTTCTCGTGTTCGTCGTCGGCCAGTGCGGCGGTCATGGCGGCCTGGATCGGCAACGGCACCATCATGCCCGCGTGCTTGCGTACCTCGAGCAACTCGGCAACCAGGGATGCGTCGCCGGTGACGAAGCCGGCGCGGTAGCTGGCCAGATTCGAGGTCTTCGAAAGCGAGTGCACCGCAAGCAGATTGGTGTGATCGCCGTCGCACACGCGCGGATCCAACACGGAGACCGCTTCGGCGTCCCAGGTCAGTCCCAGGTAGCACTCGTCCGAGACGACGATGGCGTCACGCTCGCGGGCCCACTCGACGACTTTGCGGAGATGCTCGACTCCGAGCACCTTGCCGGACGGGTTGGACGGTGAATTGACGAAGATCAGCGACGCCCGCTCGGGGCCCAGACGCGACAACCCGTCGGCTCGCATAATTCGCGCGCCCGCCAGCAGTGCCCCCACTTCGTAAGTGGGGTAGGCCAATTCGGGGATGACAACCAGGTCGTCGGCTCCCAGGCCGAGCAGCGTCGGCAGCCAGGCGATCATTTCCTTGGTGCCGATGGCCGGGAGCACCGCGTCGGGCGAGAGACCGGTGATCGAGTACCGACGCTCGAGCGCGGCCACCGCGGCCTCGCGCAACGCGACGGTACCGACCGTGGTGGGGTAACCGGGCTCGCCCGCAACGGAATTCAAGGCCGTACGGATCACCTGCGCAACCGGATCCACCGGTGTACCCACCGACAGGTTGACGATGCCGCCCGGGTGCGCCGACGCCTTCTCCTTGGCAGCGGTCAACGAGTCCCATGGAAAATCGGGCAGCGCCGCTGCCACCGCTCTGCGTGCCAAGGCGTCAGTTCTCGCCCATGGGAGGCAGAGCCTTGATGAACGGCGGGTCGTAGTCGGTCTTGCCGAGCTTCGCAGCGCCGCCGGGAGATCCCAGGTCGTCGAAGAAGTCGACGTTGGCACCGACGTATGCGCTCCACTGCTCGGGCACGTCGTCCTCGTAGAAAATGGCCTCGACGGGGCACACGGGCTCGCAGGCTCCGCAGTCGACGCATTCGTCGGGGTGGATGTACAGCATTCGGTTACCCTCGTAGATGCAATCCACCGGGCACTCTTCGATGCACGCTTTGTCCAGTACATCTACGCACGGTTCTGCAATCGAGTAGGTCACTGCTGCTCTCCCCTCCTGTATCGATCGTGGGCGCTCGCGCGCCCTGAGCATCCTAGTATCGCGGTCCGAACCTGGAGCAAACCGACCAGGGTGACCTCACCTGGCTCGATCGGCTATCGCCGCAGCTGCTTCGCGGGCGAGTCGGCCCCGAGGTTCGAGGCCTTCTTGTGGGCCGCAAGCCACTTGCGGCCCTGCTTGGCGGCACGAGAGAGCGCGCCTCGCTCGCCGAAGTATCCGGCGACACCACCGACGACCGGGATGGCACCGAGCACGCGGTAGATGCCACGAGGATGCGGACGCTTCTCCAGCTCACCCGCGACGTCGCGCAGCACGTTGGCGATCTGCCACATGCCTCGCAGCAGCGCGAACGGACCCGACTTGGGGGACTCTTCCTTCTTCGCCGGAGCACTGTCGGCCAGGGACGTCAGGTCGCGCTTGCACAGCACCGAACCGAGTAGCGCCACATGCGTCTCGCGGTCGGTCACCCCTGATTCACGGGCCACGGCGACGAGCACCATCGCCTGGTTGGCGAACCCGAGCAGATCCTGGATCGGCAGGCGGTTGACCAGGATGCCGAACACACCGGGAAACGCGACGGCAACGGTGTTGAGAGCTCCGATGCGATTGACCCACCACTGCGACCGAGCGTCACTGCTGAGCTTCTCCCAGCCTGCGGTGCCCGGGAAGTCGGTGGTGTCGAAGGCCTTCGCGAGGAAATCGATGACGTTGTCGAGGGTCGAATCATCCGCAGAGGACTCGCGGAACGTCCTGCCCTTGAGCCCTATCGGGTCGCGTGTCGCGAGGATGTCGAGCACGGGATGGATGATGGCGACGGCACTGCTCAGCACCGCGGCGACGCGACGGTCGTCCATGTCAGACAAGCTCCATTTCGAGAGTGACCCCGAGGGTCAGATCAGGCCGGCAACGGACACCGCCGGAGCCGGGCCGTACGTGGTGGTGCGCTGACGAACCGGTCGTCCGATGCCGTCGGCGATCTCGTGCAGTTCCGCAACGGTCTTCTCCGAACCGTTCTGCGAACCCGCCATGCGTGAGATCGTCTCCTCCATCAGGGTCCCGCCCAGATCGTTCGCGCCCCCGTTCAGCATCGCCTGTGTACCCGTGATTCCCAATTTCACCCATGAGGTCTGAATATTGTCGATTCGGCCGTGCAGCATGATCCGGGCCAAAGCATGCACGGCGCGGTTGTCCCGGTTGGTCGGGCCGGGTCGCGAGGCCCCGGCCAGATACAGCGGCGAGGACTGGTGCACGAACGGCAGCGGCACGAACTCGGTGAACCCACCGGTCTTGTCCTGGATCTTCTTGAGCACGTTCAGATGGCCGACCCAGTGCGACGGATTGTCGACGTGGCCGTACATCATCGTCGAACTCGACCGCAGACCGACCTCGTGCGCGGTGGTGATCACTTCGATCCACTCGGCCGCGGGCAGCTTGCCCTTGGTGAGTACCCAGCGGACCTCGTCGTCGAGAATCTCCGCGGCCGTTCCCGGGATCGAGTCCAGCCCGGCGGCCCGGAGTTCGGTGAGCCACTCACGGATCGACTGACCGCCCCGCGATGCCCCGTTGACGATCTCCATCGGAGAGAAGGCGTGCACGTGCATCGACGGCACCTTGGCCTTGACCGCGCGAACCAGATCGGCGTAACCCGTCACCGGCAGTTCGGGGTCGATCCCGCCCTGCATGCACACCTCGGTGGCCCCGACGACGTGCGCTTCCCACGCCCGATCGGCGACCTCGGTGGTGGACAACGTGAATGCGTCGGCGTCACCCTTGCGCTGAGCGAACGCGCAGAAACGGCAGCCGGTGTAGCAGATGTTGGTGAAGTTGATGTTCCGGTTCACCACGTAGGTGACGGTGTCTCCGTTGACCTGCTTGCGCAGATCGTCGGCGAGGGCAGCGACAGCGTCCATTCCCGGGCCCTCGGCGGTCGCGAGCGCGAGGTACTGCTCGTCGGACAACCCGGCCGGGTCCTTCTCCGCAGCCGTCAACGCCGAGACCAGGTCCCGGTCCACCCGTTCGAGGCCCGCGAGATCACGCACCTGCTCGCGGATCGAATCCCAGTCGCCGAACGCATTCGCCAAATCCGAACGCGTCTCGGTGTTACGCCCCTGGGTGTCGATCTCGGTGTTCAGGTCGACGCGGCCCGAGGACTCCCACTCCTCGTCCGGCTCCTGCCACGGCAGCCCCGTCGGGTTCACGTTCTCGCGCGCCATGCCCGTTTCGGGATCGGCCAGCGCCCGCACGTGCGCCGATATCCGCGGATCGATCCACGGAGCACCGGCGAGGACGTACTGCGGCTGCGCTGCAACACGTTCCACCAAGCGGTAGCCCGCCTTGTCGGACAGTTCCGCCAGGGTGTCGAGGTTCGGCCACGGCCGCTCGGGATTGACGTGATCGGGGGTCAGAGGCGAGACCCCGCCCCAATCGTCGACGCCTGCGCCCAGCAACGCTGCGGTCTCCTCCGCTGCCACCAGGTTCGGCGGAGCCTGAATCCGCATCGACGGGCCGACCACCATCCGCGTCACCGCGATCGTCGCCAGGAATTCCTCGAGACCGGCGTCGGGAACGGACCGCATCGCGGTATCGGACTTGGCCAGGAAGTTCTGCACGATGATTTCTTGCACGTGCCCGAAAGATTTGTGCACCTTGCGAATTGCCATGATCGACTCGGCGCGGTCACGCAGCGTCTCGCCGATACCGACCAGAATGCCGGTCGTGAACGGAATGTTGAGCCGTCCCGCGTCGGTCAGCGTGCGCAGGCGAACCTCGGGATCCTTGTCCGGACTGCCGTAGTGCGCCTGCCCCTTCTCCTCGAACAACCGACGCGAGGTGGTCTCGAGCATCATCCCCATCGACGGGGCGACCGGCTTGAGGCGCGAGAGTTCCTGCCACGACATCACTCCGGGATTGAGGTGCGGCAGCAAACCGGTCTCCTCGAGCACCCTGATCGACATGGCGCGCACGTAGTCGAGCGTGGAGTCGTAGCCGCGCGAGTCGAGCCACGCCTTGGCCTCGGGCCACCGCTCCTCCGGCCGGTCGCCGAGAGTGAACAGCGCTTCCTTGCAGCCCAGCGCGGCACCCTTGCGGGCGACGTCGATGATCTCGTCGGGGTCCATGAACATCCCGTGCCCGGAAGCGTTGAGCTTGCCCGGGACCGTGACGAACGTGCAGTAGTGGCACTTGTCGCGGCACAACCGGGTGATGGGTACGAACACCTTTCGCGAGTACGACACCGTCTTCGGACGCCCCGCCGACTCGAGCCCCGCATCACGAACCCGCGCAGCCGACGCCATCAGATCCACCAGATCGTCCCCACGCGCGTACAGCAGAACCGTCGCCTCGTCGACGTTCAACGAGACTCCGTCCCGGGCACGACGCAGAACGCGGCGCATGGCAGAAGCAGCTGGAGCGGTGTCAGGCAACGAAGTCACCAGTCGATCATGCGCTTCCTGGTACGCACGTGCCACCCGCCCCTCCCCTACTCGGGTCGTTCCGCAGACTCCACTCCCGGCTTGCTAGGTCATTCCGCAGGCTCCACTCCCGGCTTGCTAGGTCATTCCGCAGGCTCCACTCCCGGCTACTCGGGTCGCTCCGCAGGCTCCGGGGTGGTGGATACCAAACGACACCCATAGGTTTGTACCCGTGACAACGATGACCGATCCACAGTGGCAACCGTCTCCGCGCGCACGTCTGCTCTGGGCTCTGAGTGCCGGTCTGCTGTGGGTACCGATCTTCGTCGCCCAGATCGTGTGGGCAATCGTCGACTCGAATTGGACGACCTGGCCGCATGTGGCCGTCTTCGTCGCCTCGGTCGTGCTCGCTGTGCTGCACATCGCGATCGTGCCCCAGTGGCGGTATCGCGTGCATCGCTGGGAGATCAGTGACACCGCGGTCTACACCCGCACCGGCTGGCTGAGCCAGGAGCGACGCATCGCACCGATCTCGCGGGTACAGACAGTCGACACCGAGCGCGGACCTCTCGATCGCCTGCTGGGGTTGGCCACGGTCACGGTCACGACGGCGTCCTCTGCCGGCGCGGTGAAGATCACGGCGCTCGACCAGGAAGTCGCGGACAAGACGGTCGCGCGACTCACCGACATCGCCGGCCGTACCGTCGGAGACGCAACGTGACCGTCGGTGACCCTCAGGATCAGGCAGAACTGCTGGCCGTCGAGGAGGAGCAACCGTGGCTGCGCCTGGACAAGCGAATGTTGTTGGTACATCCGGTGAACGAGGGCATCAAGCTCCTGCCCGTATTGCTGATCTCGTTCTTCGTCGGCAGCCAGAGCGGTAACCACTACTGGAGTCTCGGCATTCTCGTGGTCGTCGTGGTGTTCGCGATCCTGCGGTGGTTCACCACCAGTTACCGGATCGGTCCGGTGCACGTGCAGCTGCGCAGCGGGGTGCTGCAGAAGAAAGTTCTGTCCATTCCGCGCAACAGGATTCGGTCGGTCGATGTGGAGGCCAACGTTCTGCACCGGGTGCTGGGGCTGTCCATCCTGCGTATCGGCACCGGCCGACAAGCAGGCAACGGCGAGGCCTTCGAGCTCAACGCTCTCGACACGTCACTGGTGCCTGCGCTTCGTGGAGATCTGCTGCAGCGGGTCTCTGGACAGATACCGACGTCCGACGGGATGCCGACGGCGGCATCGGGGCCCGAAGTGGAGATCGCTCACTGGCAGTTCTCGTGGGTGCGGTTCGCACCGTTCTCCATCACCGGCATCGTCACCATCGCCGCGGCCGTCGGTGTGCTGTTCCAGTACGGACTCGGGCGAACATTGGCGGAGTCCTCGGTGGTCTCCAACAGTATCGATTCCGCAGAGCAACTGGGAATCGCATTGTTCGTGGTCGTGGCCCTGATTGCGCTGCTGGTCGTGTCGAGCATCTTCGCGTGCGTTCGCTACCTGTTGACCTACGCCAACCTGACGGTCACCGATCAGGGGCGCACGCTGCACGTCAGTCACGGACTGCTGCGGACCCGTCAGTCGACACTCGATCGCAAGCGGCTGCGCGGCACGTCACTGTCCGAGCCACTGCTGCTGCGCGCGGTGAAAGGTGCCAGGCTCGACGCCATCATGACCGGCGTCAGCGCCGAGAAGAAGGAATCGTCGCTGCTGCTCCCCCAGGCCCCGCGCGCCGAGGCACTCCGCATGATGACCACGGTCCTCGGCGACGCCGGGTTGCACGGCGGTGCCGACCGCCCCCTGCTGCAGCACGGACCTGCGGCGCGGCGTCGCCGCTACACCCGGGCGGTGCTGCCGGTGGTGGTCATCGCGGCCGGCCTTTCAATCGCGCAGTACGTCGGCGCGCCCATCCCGATACTCGCCTGGATCACGCTCGGGGTGTTGTTCCTCGCCGCCTTCGGGCTCGCGCACGATCGCTTCCGTGGACTCGGCCACGCGGTACTGCCCGGTTGGCTCATCACCCGACACGGCTCGCTCGACAGGAGTCGGCACAGCCTCGAGGCCGCAGGCATCATCGGCTGGACGGTGCGGCAGACGTTCTTCCAGCGTCGCGCCGGGGTGGCCACCATCGTCGCGGCTACTCCGGCCGGCGTCGGCCACTACGAGGTGATCGACATCCCCATCGAGAACGCGTGGGCGATGATCGACGCCGTCACCCCTGGTGCCGGGGACATCTGGCTGCACCGAACCTGACATGACGCGGCCGCAGAGCATCGAGGAACTCGACCTCGCAGTGTCGGAATGCCGCGCCTGCCCGCGTCTGGTGCAATGGCGCGAGCAGGTCGCGCTCGAGAAGCGAGCCGCTTTTGCGAACGAAACATATTGGGGCAGAGCGGTTCCCAGTTTCGGACCCGCCGACGCGGCCATGCTGATCGTCGGGCTGGCCCCGGCAGCGCACGGCGGCAACCGCACCGGCCGGATGTTCACCGGAGACCGAAGCGGGGACGTTCTCTATCGCGCGATGCATGCGGTCGGTTTGGCCAACCAACCCACCGCCACACATATCGGAGACGGGTTGGCGCTCAACGGAGTTCGCATTGCCGCGCCGGTGCACTGCGCTCCACCGCAGAACAAGCCGACTCCCGCCGAGCGAGATGCATGCAGGCCCTGGCTGGACGACGAGTTGCGGTTGCTGCGCCCGACGCTACGGTCGGTGCTCGTTCTCGGTGCCTTCGGCTGGCAGTCCCTGTTGCCCATACTGGCGGCCAATGGATGGGAGATACCAAGGCCTGCACCGAAGTTCGGGCATGGAGCCAAGCTCGATCTGGGCTCGATCACCGTGTTCGCCAGCTATCACGTCAGCCAGCGAAACACCTTCACCGGACTGTTGACTCCGACGATGATCGAGGACGTACTGCGGGATGCGGGTCGGCATGCACGCTTGCTGTGATCGCCTTCATCCGGAACATGAACAGCAGCACTCCCGCGGGGCCCGCTCCGGCAACGATCAGCAGCATGGTGCGCCAATCGGCGAGCAGGAGAACGTCGCCGCCAGGCCCGCCGAACATGCACAGCAGAACCGCGGCGAACCATCCGATCAAGGGTGACGCCACCCAGAGCGGCCGCTCGGCGACCTTGCGCGCCGCCAGGATCAACGCGACGTTGGCAACTCCGCCGAGCAGTGCGCTGACGGGGAATTGCACCGAACCGAGGTAGGTCGGGAGAAAGAAGACCGACAGAATTCCGGACAGAAAGCCGTCGAACACCAGCACTGCGACCGTCGCCCAGGACACCAGGGCGACAGTATTGGATGCAGCTTTCGAGATCATGCGCCCAATACTGCCTTGACCCTGGTTGTTTCAGTGCGCCGGCACTCAGGAAACCGGCGGGTACCCGAGCGAGGTGAGCAGATTGCTCGCGCCCATGGCGATCTGACCCAGAACGTACTGGTACAGATCTGCCTGTGCGCCGAACTGCGGCTTGAGAGAATCGACGAACGCGACGATGGCGTCCTGCACTACCCAGTTGTACATGTGTGTTCCGCCCCTGCTGTGGTGAGATCGATGCCGTGGTCATTCAGTGATGCGAAGCACAGCCTAGTACGCCTGCGAAAAGGTCCGTCTCCCTGCCCGTCGCATCGCTGCCGGATTCGCCCCGCACGAGCACGTACTGCTCGTCGAGCAATATCGGCTGGGCGATGTCGTTGGACAGTGCGTACTCGTTGCCCGACGGCGCGACGGTCACCTGAGTCGCATGTGCGCGCAGTGCTTCCCGCTTGGCGTCGAGCACGCCCCGAATGTCGATACTGGTGGTGATCGTGCTTTCCGGGACGCTGGGCAGCTCACCGTCGACCGGCAGTCGCCATCCGGCCGGAAGCTCGTCGATCGCGGCGAGACCCGACTGCAGTTGATCGTGTCCGGTGACGGTCCAGTAGAACTTCGACACCTCCCACGGCGCTCCGGCAACGGGGTAGACCTCGGTTCCGCAGATCTCGACGGCCTCGGTCACCAGCGAGTGCACCTGCTGGTGATCGGGGTGGCCGTACCCGCCCTCGGGGTCGTAACCGACGACGACCTGCGGCCGGAGCTCCCGCATGACCGCCACGAGCGCTCCGAGGGCCTCGTCACGGTCCGCGTTGACGAATGCGCGCGGTTTGCGAGCCGCCGACGTCCCTGCCATCCCGGAATCCCGCCAGCGTCCGGCACCGCCGAGAAAGCGCGGCGGGTTGCAGCCCAGGGCAGCGAGCGCGCGGTGCAATTCCAGGATCCGGTAGCCGCCGAGCTGATCAGCGCGATCGACCACCAGATCGGCCCATGTCTCACCGATCACTTCTCCCTCCTCGCCGAGCGAGCAGGTGAGCACCGTGACCTCGGCCCCGGCGCGGACGTAATGCGCGATGGTGCCGCCGGTGGTGATGGTTTCGTCGTCCGGATGCGCGTGTACCAGGAGCAACCGCTGTGGCTCCGTCATCGCCTGATCCGTCATTGCCTGCCCTGTCATCGCTGGTTACTCGCCGTTCGTTCTGTCGTCCGTGTCACTGCCGGCATCGGCATCACTGCTGTCATCGGCCGAGCAGCTGCGCCAGATGCGGCAGCGATAGTGCCGTCACATCGGGTGCAGCAAGGTAATCCGGGTACGGCCCGCCGTCGCGATGGATCCAGGCGGTCGCCAGGCCTGCACGATGCGCGCCGTCGATGTCCCAGGGATGAACCGCGACGAGCATGGCGTCCTCGGGCTTCGCGCCGCACTGTTCGAGTGCGTAGCGGTAGGAGTCCGCGTGCGGCTTCCATCGACCGGCGGCCTCCACCGACAGCAACGACTCGAAAGTCTCGCGCACTCCGGCCTTGTCCAGCAGAGTCTGTGCCACCTGGACCGAACCGTTGCTCAGAGTGATCAGCCGGATGCCGAGTGCTGCCAGAGCAGTCACTCCCTCGACCACATCGGAATGAACGTCGAGCTCCGCGAAACCACCCATGATGTGGTCCACCGCGGCGTCCAGATCCGAGTTCGAGGCGGTGTCGAACAGCAGCGTACGAAGCGAACCGGAACCGATGACGGCGAAGGGCTGGGCAGCATCCGCTGCTGCCAACGCGAAGCCGTCACGGAGCAGGCCCGCGAACCACGTCGCGAACAAGTGCGGCGGAGCGCCCACGTCGGCGAACCGTGCCGGCATCGTGGACATGTCGGACAACGTCTCGTTCACGTCGAACACGATGACGGCGGGGCGATCGATGCGAGTCACCGGGGCGTCCGCATCCACTGCGGAGCGTCGGCGAAGATCCCGACCTCGACCGGGCCGGTCAGCGAGACGCCGGTGATGCCGGGTACGGCGGCCACCACGGACGCGTCCTGCATGATCGGCAGCGTCGACGCCAGCGACCACAGCCTCGGCTCGACGTCGTTTCTGGCCACGGAGGACTCGAGACCGCTCACCAGTGCCCTGTCGATCGTCGGTTGCAGTTCCGGAACACACAGACCGGACAGATTTCGCGGTATCTCGACGCCGTCGCCGCTGCTGTCGGCGGGCTCGTCGACGCAGCCGAACCGGGAGGCGAGGGCCGTGGCGGGGTCGACTCCCGCGCTGGTCCATCCGACCACCGCGTCGACGGTTCCGTCGGTCAACGCCGTCGAGTACAGCTCGTCGGCGGGAAGTGGGGTCACGGTCGCATCGATGCCTGCGCCGACGAGTTCGTCTGCGGCCGTTCCGGCGACCGCGAGCGCGATGTCGTCGTTCTCGACGGCACCGATCACGAACCGCAACGCGGTGCCGGTCGCGTCCGCAAGCCTGGTGACACTCGGGCCCGGAGCGCTGGTGGCCGTCGGGTCAGGACTTGTCGTCGGAGCGGCGGTGGTCGGCGCGCTCGGGTTCGGGGTCGATGTCACCACGGCATCGGGTGTCGGTACGAACCCGGCCCGTTCGAGCAGTTGGAGGGCAGCTGTTCTGCCGATGGGGGCCGGTGCCGTCGCGGTGTATCCGGGGTCGGACGGCGAGGACAGCTGCGCTGCAGCCCGGCGATCCGTCGCGCCACCGCCGGCTCCGACCGTCGCCAGCAGATCGGGGTCGAGTAGACCCAGTATCCCCTGTCGCACAATCGAATTCGACATGTTCGGCGCTCGCCCGTTGACCGTCATCGACAGCACTCGGGATTGCCGGATGGTGTCGGTCCGCACGCCGGGAATTGCCGAGAGTTGGGCTCGCAGGGCCGAGTCGCCACGAACCTGGGCGATCTGAGCGTCACTGGACCGCAGTGAATCGGCCAGCTGCGCGGAGGTGCCCCCGCGGCGGATGAGGATCTGGTCGGGTGATGCGGGCTCGCCCCAGAATCGGTCGTTGCGTTCGAGCAGAATCTCGTCCCGACCCCGGTCGACGGTCTTGATGTTGAACCGAGAACCGGAGACCGGCACATTGTCCGTCAGGCCGCCCTGAAAACCGCCGGGTGAGTCCTTGAGCAGATG
The DNA here is from genome assembly GCF_002258565.1 of Rhodococcus sp. 05-2254-6. Lineage (NCBI taxonomy): Bacteria > Bacillati > Actinomycetota > Actinomycetes > Mycobacteriales > Nocardiaceae > Rhodococcus > Rhodococcus sp. 05-2254-6. The sequence continues at coordinate 40,613 of NZ_NOZF01000019.1, read as the reverse complement.
CGAGGGCACCAGATCGGCGAACAGTCGCTGCCAGGCCGGGTACGGTGCCGAGAGTGTCACGTCGACCGTCTTGCCACCGCCCGAGGATGCGACGTCGTCGATCAAGGCGTACCCGGCCGGATCGACGACGCCGGGCTGAGTGGTCATCTGCTGCCACAGGTAGCGGAAATCCTCGGCGGCGATCGGCGCGCTGTCGGACCACTGGGCCTCGTTGCGCAGCTGATAGCGAATGGTGAACGGCGATTGCGACGTCACCTCGGCCGAGATCAACAGCGACAGGTCCGGTTCCCAGGTCGTCACCCCGGTGTCCGGGTCGCGCGAGGGACGGAACGGGCTGGGCAGTACCAGCGAACCGACCGCGGCAGTGGCAGGCGACTGATCTGCCAGAAGATGGGGGTTGAAGCCGATGCCGACATCGTCGATGGCGACGACGACCGGGTCACCGGTCTTCGCCGGCACCATCGTGGTGCTGACCGTGGTCTCGATGCTCTCGATCGGGGGCGGGGGATCCGCAGTGCACGCGGTGAGTACCAGAGCGATGGCAGAAACCAGAACCGTCGGCATCAGCACCTTGCGCAACGAGGATCTCCTTCGTAGTCGGCTACCTTGTGCGACAGAAGCGACGCGCCCCACAAGGGTGACACGTCGCTTCTGCCGCACGAAGTGAGTCTTAGAGAGCAGCCTTGTCGCGAGTCTTGCTCCGCGAACGCTCACGAGCGCGCTCGTTGGAATCGAGGTGCACCTTGCGGACGCGGACGACCTCGGGGGTCACCTCGACGCACTCGTCGCCAGCACAGAACTCCATGGCCATTTCCAGGTCCAGCTTCTTGGGCTTGGCCAGGGTCTCCATGACGTCTGCGGAGGACTGACGCATGTTGGTCAGCTTCTTCTCGCGGGTGACGTTGATGTCGAGGTCTTCCTGACGCGGGTTGATGCCCACGACCATGCCCTCGTAGGTGTCTGCGCCCGGCTCGACGAAGAACGTGCCGCGATCGGCCAGCTGGATCATCGCGAACGGAGTGACGGTGCCGTGACGGTCCGACACGAGCGAACCGGTGTGGCGGGCGCGGATCTCGCCGGCCCACGGCGCGTAGCCGTGAAAGACGGCGTTGGCGATGCCGGTACCGCGAGTGTCCGTGAGGAACTCGGTGCGGAAACCGATCAGGCCACGCGACGGAACGATGAATTCCATGCGAACCCAGCCTGCGCCGTGGTTCGTCATCTGGACCATCTTGCCCTTGCGTGCGGCGAGCAGCTGAGTGACCGCGCCGAGGTACTCCTCCGGTGTGTCGACCATGAGCTCTTCGAAGGGCTCGTGCAGTTTGCCGTCGACCGTCTGGGTGACCACCTGGGGCTTGCCGACGGTGAGCTCGAAGCCCTCACGACGCATCTGCTCGACGAGGATGGCGAGAGCGAGCTCGCCACGACCCTGGACCTCCCAGGCATCGGGGCGACCGATGTCGAGGACCTTGAGCGAGACGTTACCGATGAGCTCCTGGTCCAGACGGCTCTTGACCATGCGCGAGGTCAGCTTGTGGCCGCTGACGCGTCCGACGAGCGGGCTCGTGTTGGTGCCGATGGTGACCGAGATGGCCGGCTGGTCGACGGTGATGCGCGGCAGGGCAACCGGGTTCTCGAGGTCGGCGAGGGTGTCGCCGATCATGATGTCCGGGAAGCCTGCGACGGCGACGATGTCTCCTGCAACACCCTTCTCGCCGGGCACGCGCTCGACGCCGATGGTGTTGAGCAGCTCGGTGATCTTGGCCTTCTGGACGACGGGCTCGCCGTCGACCTCACGCATCCAGCACACGGTCTGGCCCTTGGAGAGCTGTCCGTTGTGGATACGGACCAGGGCGAGACGGCCGAGGAAGGCCGACGCGTCGAGGTTGGTGACGTGCGCCTGCAGCGGAGCGTCGACGTTGCCCTTGGGCGCGGGGACGTAGCTGAGCAGGACCTCGAAGAGCTCGTCGAGGTTCTCGGCGTCGGGGGCGTGGCCGTTCTCGGGCTGAACCTTCGAGGCCTTGCCTTCACGGCCGGAGGCGTAGAGAACCGGAAGGTCCAGCGCCAGCTCGGCGGCTTCGGATGCCTCGTCGTCCAGGTCGGACGCGAGGTCGAGGAGCAGATCGTGGCTCTCCGAGACGACCTCTTCGATACGCGCGTCGGGACGGTCGGTCTTGTTCACGACCAGAATCACCGGCAGCGAGGCGGCGAGCGCCTTGCGGAGCACGAAGCGGGTCTGCGGAAGCGGGCCCTCGGATGCGTCGACGAGGAGGACGACACCGTCGACCATGGACAGGCCGCGCTCGACCTCTCCGCCGAAGTCGGCGTGGCCGGGGGTGTCGATCACGTTGATGACGGTGATGGTGCCGTCGGCATTGCGCTTGTGGACGGCCGTGTTCTTGGCCAGGATCGTGATGCCTTTTTCTTTTTCGAGGTCACCCGAGTCCATGACGCGGTCGATCGCTTCGGCACGTTCCTCGAACGCGCCGGACTGTCGAAGCATGGCGTCGACCAGGGTGGTCTTGCCGTGGTCGACGTGTGCAACGATGGCGACGTTGCGGAAAGTGGTGGTGCTGTCGATGTTGTCTGCACTGCTTGGGGCGCTCACGCGAAAAATTCTCCTGGAGTCGAATGCGGGCTCTTGTTCGCTAGCGGGCTTATGTCGCTAGAGAAGCGCGCTGCACCGCGAGGTTCTCGCGACTGATCGAGTTTACCCGTAGTTCGGCAGTGCCCCGCGCCACCCTCAGGTCTGTGACCTGCGCCACCCATTAGTCTTGGTGCTCATGGGCAAGATAAAGGCCGCAGATGTCTCGGGGATGAAGCCCAAGAAAAAATGCTGCCGCAAGAAGGTTCGTTGCATCAAATGCCCCGTCGTGATCATGCGAATGAAGAAGCTGGAATCCGCGGGCGCGACCAAGAAAGACCTCAAGAAAGGCCTGAAGACCGCTCGGGCGAAGTGAGCAGAATTTCCTGCAACTCGGGCATCCAGAGTCGGTCGGCATCGACCAGATCCATCGTCGGCAGGGTTTCTGCGTCCACCCACCGTAGAGCCGAATGTTCAAGTGCTGCAGGAACTCCCGAGATGAGGCAGGCCCGGTACGCGCGGAGCACGAGACCGCCGGGCAGGTCGACGTCGCCGGTGAGCGCCGCGCCGATCGAGCACTCCACTCCCAGTTCCTCACGCAGCTCGCGCACCAGGGCCGCGTCCTCCGACTCCCCCGGCTCCACCTTGCCGCCGGGCAGTTCCCACCGGCCGGCCAGCTCGGGCGGACGAGTTCGTTGGGCGAGCAGCAGCCTGCCCTGGTGCGTCAATGCGGCTGCGACAACCACAGCGGCGGGGGTACCGGACATGCCACCATCTTTCTATGACCGAACTGCTGACCGACCGAGACATCGAGGACGCCCGACTCGCCGAATGGACCGTGGACGGGAAATCGCTGACGCGCACCGTCGAACTGGCGTCGTTTCCAGCGGCGATCCAGGCGGTGAACCGCGTGGCCGAGGCCGCGGAAGAGGCGGATCATCACCCCGACATCGACATCAGATGGCGGACGCTCACGTTCACGCTCTCGACGCACAGCGCGGGAGTGGAGCCTGCAGGAACGACCCAGAAGAAGGTCAGCGGGCTCACACAGAAGGATGTGGATCTGGCGCGTCGGATCGATGCCCTGATTGCGACTTGATGCGTCCGGCATAGACGACCCAGCCCAGGAACAGGGCCGCTCCGACGACATCGACCGCACCGGCCCACGCCTCGAGGCCGGGACGGGGAATGGTCCAGATCGATTCCTGGAAAAAGCTGAGCAGCCACGGCACACCCACGGTGACCGTCACCAACCAGTAGCCCGCGACGATCTTCGACCCGGCGACGTCGCGTAGCGGCCCGTGCACCAGCCAGATCACCATCGGGATCACCCAGATCCAGTGATGCGACCACGAGATGGGCGAGATCAGCAGGCCGAGGAGCTGCACGATCACCAGCGTGCCCAGATGGTCCTCGCGCCCGATCGCCCGCCATGCCGCGATCGCAAGTCCTGTCGCGAGTACGGCGGCGGCGAGCCACACCGGCCCCTGCCCGACGTCCTCCCCCGCGATCCGGCTGAGCGCGCCCCGCAGGGACTGATTCCAGACCGAGCCGACGGGGCCGATTCGGTCGGCATCGCCGAGCAGCGTGGTGAAGTAGGTGGCCGCCTGGTGTCCGAGCGCCGCGTAGCTGACCGCGACGGTGAGGGCGAAGGCCACTGCCGAGAACGCCGCTGCCTTCCACCGCCGAGTGGCCAGGAAGTACAGGCCGGTGATGGCCGGGGTCAGCTTGATTCCGGCAGCGAACCCGACCAGCCCGCCTGCCACCCACCATCTGCTGCTGCGTACCGCGACAATCGCCAGCAGCACCAGGAACACGTTGACCTGGCCGTAGTCCAGGGTCGTTCGAACGGGTTCGGACCACAGACCAAGCGCGGTCCACAGCATCGCGATACGCACCCAGCGCGGCTCGGCGGCACGCTCGTCGCCCAGAACCATCGACAGCGTCAGCTTCACCACGGCGAACAGCGCGATCATGGTCGCGGCCTGCCAGAGCACTCCGACCAGCGTGAACGGCAGATAGTGCAGCGGAAAGAACACGAGCGCGGCGAAAGGCGGGTACGTGAACGGGAGCGGGAAGTCCGGGGTCTGCACCGAGTACGTGTAGTCGTACAGATTTCCGCCGATAAGTGTCGCGGAGCCGTCGACGTAGACGTGCAGGTCAACGAGGTTCATACCGTTGGGCGTCGCGAAGGCCCAGACGAATCGGCTGATCACCGAGACCGCGAGCAGAACGGGGGCCAGCCGAACAAGTCGGTTCACTGTGCGTGCGGTTCCGTTCGGTATCGATGCCGTGTATCGATCGTCGAGCTTATAGGGCTCAGCTCACGCGCCCCAACCACCGATGCACCCGGGTAACATTTGCATCACCTTTCACACTGACAACTTCAGTAACAGGTTATCGTGTGCGTCTGCGGAGAATTCGCAGCGTGTGACCAATAGACTGCCCTGGCATAGATGCGACGGGGGAGGGCTCGATCGACAACAGCTGTACATCGGGGATTGCGCTACATAGAGTGACCCCTCGAGCACCGGCTGTCGCCGTGGGCCCGCGTCATGATCAGAATGGGGAATATCACCGTGCTTCGTACCCGCGGAACGCGTCGCGTAGTTACAGCTTTCGCCGTAGCCGCAGCCGCCGCACTAGTCGTGCCGACCAGCGCATCCGCACAGCCGTTGGTGCCGATGGCACCGGCAGATCTGCCCGCAGCACCGGCCGATCCCGCTGCTCTGATCGCTCAGTTCCTTCCCGCCCCCGGTGAGCCGATGCCCAACCTGGCCGAGGTGGAAGCACTCGCCTCGTTCGCACCGGCCATCGTCGGTGCCGCAGCCGGACCTGCCGACGTGGGAGCCGCCCCGGCCGCCGACCTGCTCGGTCAGGCCCGCGCGCTGCTCGAGACGGCGCAGCTGCCGGACCAGGTCAAGTCCCTGCTCGAACGGGTCATCACGTTCCTGGACGGCTCCGGCGGCGGCGGACCTGAACTGCCGTCCGACGGACCCGTCATCGCCCAGTTCTTGTACCCGACGCTCGGCGTGGGATGCATCTCCGACACCGCCGATTCCGTCGGAACCGCCTTGGCCGTACCCGGCCCAGCCACCCTGCCGCCTCCCGGACCCGGCGCAGGTCAGGCCGGCTTCGTCTTCACCGCTCTCGGCACCGCCCCGATTGCCGCCGAGCAGGCAGCTCCTCTGACGGTGACCTGGCTCAACATCGACAACCGTCGCTCGGGCACCCAGGATCTCACCGGCGCATCCATGATCAACACCGACGGTCCGGCGACGTTGTCCGCGATCGCCGACACCGGCCCCGGACGCGTTCTCTCGGTCGTCTCCGGTTCGATCACCACGCAGTCGAAGGAAGACCCGGCGGCAGCACCGCGCAGCTGCACCTTCCTGCCCACCATCGGTACGGTCTACGTCCCGTAGCTCGTATCTGCACTACTGACGCACTTCGCCCCCGGCTTCCGCGAGAAGCCGGGGGCGAACTGTTCGTGGGGTGAATTCGGAAAGAATATGCACGGGTTCTCCGAATGCCGTGCTGCATTCGTAGATTGTCGGAAAAGAATTACATCGATGTTGTTTCAGAGAATGTCAGCGGCAGATTTCGACCACTGCCCGTAATCAGCCTTCAGAATATTGTTGATGTCGACTTTGACTCCGCCCACGAAATCCTTGTCGATTCGGATCTGATGAATGTGCGCGTCGGGATGAACGAAGCCCTTCGGCGTTCCCCAATTGTGCTGCCAATACCACCGGCCGAGGCCTGCGACCGAGGCCAATTCGATGGTCGGTGAATTGGCGTAGATTCCCGTGTTCTCGGCTCCGATCACCGACTGCCAGCCCAGGATGTACGGCGCGATCAGGGTTGCGAACTCCACAGCGGTGGGGTTGTCGTCGATCGACGCGTAGATCGGGCGGTCTGCCGGACCACCGGCGGCGAGGTGGAGCTCGAGGCCTCGCTCTGCGTGCTTCACGCCCGCTGCGTACCCGCCACGCCAATCGGAAGTGGCCCCCTTACCGAACTGGTAGTTCGAGACCACTTCCAGGCCCGCGGATGTCAAGGCATCGGCCTCGGACTTGCGCATCGGCTTCCCGATCATCCAGTTCGCATCCGGTCGCCGATCGGACACGTAGCGGACAGCTCCGAGGTGACCGGCATTCTTGATCGCGGATGCCGATGGCACCCCACCCGAGTAGTCGACGAGTGTGCCGAGCCCGGCGTCGGCGTGCGCGGTCGTCGAACCCAACGCAACCAATCCGACGGCGGCCGCGGACCCCGCGGCGGCGTACTTGAACAGTTCACGTCGCGAAACCTGCACAAAAATCTCCATCGTCGTTCGATCGCGGCGGCGCGCCTACCCGATAAATCGCACAACCACTGCTATCTTCCATCGTTTGTCGTATCCCACCACAATCCCATCGGTACCGCCAGCCCCACTGCTCACACCCACCCCGTTCCCCTCCGGCTTCACACGAGCACCTCGCGCACCCACGTCACGAACATGAATATGGTGGGGAGGACGACGCACGGACGAACGCGCTGAGGAGTGGATGGACATGGGCGTAACGCTTGCCAAGGGTGGAAATGTCTCGCTGACCAAAGAAGCACCGAATCTGACGGCGGTGAGCGTGGGACTCGGCTGGGATGTCCGCGCCACCACCGGCGGAGACTTCGATCTCGACGCAAGCGCCATCGGACTTCGCACCACGAAGAAAGCACTGAGCGACAGCTACTTCGTCTTCTACAACAACCTGCGCTCCCCCGACGGTGCCATCGAGCACACCGGCGACAACCGGACCGGCGAGGGCGAAGGTGACGACGAGAGCATCGATGTCGACCTGGCTGCCCTGACCCCGGAAGTGGACTCCATCGTCTTCCCGGTGTCCATTCACAACGCCGACGCCCTTGGCCAGAACTTCGGTCAGGTCGTCAACGCCTTCATTCGCGTGGTCGACAAGTCCGATGGGCGCGAACTCGCCCGTTTCGACCTCAGCGAGGACGCCTCCACCGAAACCGCGATGGTGTTCGGCGAGCTGTACCGACGCGGGGCCGAATGGAAGTTCCGCGCCATCGGCCAGGGCTATGCCTCGGGGCTGGAGGGAATCGTGCGCGACTTCGGCATCGACGTGGGGTGACGGCAGTCACAGCCCGGCTTGTTGGGACCGTCTCGATTGAACAACGGAATCTTTCTGAGCTTGTGACGTCGAGATGATGTGTGGTGATATCAGCGCAACCGCAACATAAGCCACATCAGTCACAGGAGTCACACATGTCTCGTCGCCTCAGCCGTCTGGCGGGCGCGCTCGCGCTCTCCTGCGCGGCATTGCTCGCTGTTCCCGCCACTGCCGCAGCGGATCCGGCACCGGCCGATCCGCCGGCGCAGGCGATCGCCGCACTGCAGGGACAGGGTGGTGCCTCGCTCGACGCCGCGACCGCGATCGCCGACTCACGTACCCCGGTCGCCGAGGATGCGAACGTCGATCCGTTCGCCGCACTGAACGCAGCCAACAAAGCCCTCACCGACTTCGGCATCACGCCGTTCTTCTACCCCACCGCAGCGATCAACTGCTCCGCAACGGCGGGCTCGCCCCTCGGCATCGTTCCCGGTGTCGCAGGCGGAGCGGCAGGACCGTGGCCGCAGCTGACCGCGCCTGCCATCCCCACGTTGCCGTTCCTGCCGTCCATCCAGATTCCCGAGCTCAATGCAGTCGACAAGGGCGAGACGATGTTCGCGTTCGTCCCGGCCGGAATCGTGAACGATTCCGAGAACAAGACCGGGATGCAGGTCGCCTGGTTCAACGTCAACACCCTGCAGGGCGGATTCGCCGACTTCGGCGGCCTGGCAACCACTCTCGCCGATTCGATCCTCACCAATTCCGGTGTGCCCGACGCCGCGAAGGACATCGTTCGGCCGTTCGTCATCGGAGCGATCGACTCGCTGCCTGCCGCCGGTGCCCGCGCCGTACCCGTCGAAACCGGATCGGGAACCGTTCTGGCCGCGGTGTTCGGCACGGTGAACCACAAGGCCCTCGACGGTTCGGACAAGAGCTGCTTCTTCTTCCCCACAGTCGGCATGATCAACGTCGCCTAGTAGGTAAGCAAGACCACGAAAGGCCCTGCAGCACAGCGCTGCAGGGCCTTTCGTCTATGCCCTGACGATGCGACCCAGCCGTCCCAGGACCGCCTGCATCTCGGTGTGTTGCGAGCGCGCCGCCCAGGGGCGTTGCCTGTTTCGTCCCCGCATCTGCATCGCGGCCCCGGTCACGAGGTCACCGTTGGGGGCGAAATGCACGCGGACTATCTCGTTGAGTGAGCGACCCAAACCGAAACCCGCAACGCCACTGCAGAATCCGTAGGGAAACAGCGGTGCATCGGGTTCGTTGTACTTACCGCCGACGAACACCGGGCTGCCGGTACGGAAGTCGCGGCACTGCGCGATGAAGCCGTGGAAGGCACGCCCCTTCTCGCGTCCGTAGTATGCGATGCCCACCCGCCCGGACCCGGTGGCGGTGATCGCGCCGAAGCGGGCGTCGCGCACTCCCGGTGCCGACACCACCACCGGCCTCGACCAATTCGCCGCGCCGTCCGAGGACCAGGAAGCATGCAGCAATCCGTCGCGGTCCGGCCACACCGCGTACACGTTTCCGTCGTCGTCGACGGCCATCGACTCCGGCAGCAGATAGCGCGAACCGAGCAGCAGAAAATGCACTGCGTTGTGGTACTTCGCCAGCGCCGATCCCGGAACCATCCGAACGTCCCACGTCAGACCCTCGTCGCGACTGACCGCCACAGCGAACCGTCGACCGTAGCGGCCACCGATGTAGACGGTGCCGTCCGGACCGACCACACCCTTACCGAACGAGACGTACTCCCGACTCGGCAATCCGGGGATGTTCTTGGAATCGATGTCGAAACCACCGGCTACTTCCCACTTCACCCCGCCGTCGAAGGACCGCCAGATGACCTGACGGGTGACGTTGATCAGTGGCCGCACACGTACTGCGAACGGCGTGGGCGCGGAGAGATACGTAACCCTTCCGGCCCGTGAATTGCTCGGACCGGCAAACACTTTGGCATCCATCCTGGCTTTCGATGCCACTGTGCGCGTGCGCCAGGTTTCGCCCCGATCGTCACTGACCCCCAGGGTGAAGCCCGTTCGCATCTGATGGGGCGGCACCGCGTCGAATCGTCCGGCGTGCAGAAACAGACGCTCGTCGACGTCGTCGAAATACAGATACGGACGATTCCGACCCTGCCGCAGGCCCTCGGGAACCGATGCACGCCATGACTTTCCGAAATCGGACGAGCGCAGTACCCCGATGCCGTCCACGGTGAACGCGGGTGCGACGAACACGGTGTTGTCCGCCGCGACCCCGAGGGTGCAGGCCGCGGAGCCGTACTCGGTGTAGGAGATGTCGGTGACGAAGTCGGCCGATGCGGCGGCGTTGGTCGAGGAACGCAGTCCAGCCCGATAGCCCGAGGCAACTCTGGGCGTCACGACACCCGCCGTTGGGTGCCGCCGCGGCGTCGCGGCCACAGTGCTGGTCGATGCATTGGATCAGGCTAGCGCCCATGGCGCCGGTGGACCTCCAGGCAATCGAAGAAGTCCTCGGCCCATCCTGGTGACAGTTCACAGAATGGGACCAGCCAGTCTGTGGATTTCCGGTTCACACAGGGACGCATAGGCTCGACGCGTGCCCCGCGTTCGAGCCGCCCACAACCGCCCCGGATCGACCCGCCTGCATCCGACCGACGCGCGTGCGTACTGGATGGCGTCGAAGATTCCGAGCGACCAGTTTCTGCTGTACTGCTTCGCCAGCGGATCGGGAGACCTCGATTCCGAGGTGGCCCGATTGCACGAGCGCGGCAGCCGCATCGAGGTCCTGAGTCGACGCATCAGTGACGTCGCGTGCGGCCTCGATTATCCCCGTTGGACCGAGGCGGGCCCGCGCTCCGACGCGATCTCCGTCCATCGGAAAACGAGCACGTGGTCGGAGTGCCTCGAGGCGATCGCTGCATCGTTCGCACGTCAGGTCGACCCCCGAGTGTCCGTGTGGCACCTGCACCTGTATCCGAACATCGTCGACGCTCCAGGCGGCACGGCCCTCGTTGCCGTGCTGCAGCTTTCGCACGCGGCGGCCGACGGAACACTGGCCGCGCGCGCTGCTCGCGACCTGTTCGGCACGCATCCACTCCCACCGGCGTGCGTCCAAGTAAAGCCTCGTGCGGCGTTTGAGTCGGCATCCACAATCGTTGCCGCCGCAACTCTTCCGCTTCGGCTGGCGCAGATGGTTCGCGGCGGTGTCCGCGCCCGACGCGACGCGCTGAGCCTCGGGCGAGGTACCGATTCGGGCGACATTCCCCCGCCCGCACCTTCGCGCGCTCCGACCGACCTCGACGTGCCGCCCACCGGCCGGACGTCGGTGCGGACCATCGTGCTTCCGAAAACCGAGCTGCAGTCCGGCGGGACCACCGTCACCACGTTCGTGCTGACTGCAGTATCCGTTGCACTGCAACGGCTTCTCGGCGACGGTCCGGATCTGGCCGCCGAGGTCACCGTCGCCAGGGATGAGCGAGCCGACGCGCGAAACAATTTCGGCAACGTCGGCGTCGGACTGTTTCCCGCCGAACCGGACATTCGTACTCGCAGTCAGCTCGTCGCCGCCGATCTGGCTGCGCGCCGAGCTCGCGCGAATCATCCGCTGTCGCGGGCAGCCCGCGCCTCACAGGACGACGTCGAAGTACACGTGCCGGCGTTTCTGGCCGAATGGGGCGTCGCGCAGTTCGATCCGACCGCAGCCCCTCCGATGGTCACCGGGAACACCGTCGTGTCCAGTGTTTCGCGCGGTGCTGCAGACCTGACGCTCGGCGGCGGCCGCGTCCGATTCACCGCAGGTTTTCCGGCCCTGTCCCCCGCCATGAGCCTGACCCACGGAGTCCACGGCATCGGCGATACCGTCACCATCGGAATCACGTCGAACAGCGCAGCCGTACCCGACCCGGATCTGTACGAGGCACTCCTTCGCGACGCCCTCGACGAGGTACGCACTGCTCTGACCTGACCGGGACCGAACTGCCAGACAGTTCTCAGCATTTGTCGGGCGTCGGGCTCAGGTTCCCCGACCAGACTGACAGCCATGAGCCAGGAAACGGTCACCGTACTCGCCGTCGGGGGTACCGGTGAATCACACCCGTCCGACCACCGGACACGAGTGACGGGCCTGCTGGCCTGCGTCACCCGCGAGCTCGACGACCGCTTCGTCGGCCGCTGGATCGGCTATCCGGCGTCGTACGGTCCGGTCGCGCTCGGTGGACTGTGCTTTCGGCACAGTGCAGACATCGGTGTCCGGCGTCTACGCCGCACACTCGAGAGCACTGCCGGGCCGATTGCGCTGATCGGATACTCCCAGGGAGCGACGGTGGTGCGCGAGGTCCTCGGTCTCGTCCACGACGGGACGATCGACGGCAGCCGCATCGTTGCCGCTGGTCTGGTGTCGGATCCTCAGCAGCCGGTGGGTGCCGTCGACGGCTGCACCGGGCGCGGCGTCGCCGGTGCGGGTCCGGCTCTGCCCGAGTCGATTCCGGTTCAGTGGATCGGTCTGAAGTCCGACATGATCTGCAACGCAAGCGACGACAGTCTCATTCGCGACGTTGCCGACCTGACCCGATGGATGTCGTTTCGCACTCCGAAAATCTGGCTGCGTGAACTACTGAAATTACTGCGCAGCAACAGCTTCCAAAACGCGACCCGGACGCGCCTTCGACCCTCGCAGTGGGCGAAAGATGTTCGACGCCTCCGCACTGCGGCCGCAGAATTGGGCGGGTATCTGCCGCAGTCGATGCGCTGGCGTCGATTCGAGTGGTCGAACCCCGGCGGTGGCCGACACATTGCTTATGCGCGCGAGGATTATGCAGACGGCCTCACCGGCTGCCAGGTTCTCGCCCGCTGGCTCGGCGAGCAGGCGGATCTACGGGAGAACCGACTCAGCCCTTCTCGGCCACAACGGCGAGCTGCCTGAGCCCCTTCTCGAAATCCGGTCCGACGAGCTTGTCCATCGAGAACACTTTTCCGATCAGAGCGAACAGCTTGCTCTGCTTTCCCGACATACGCCAGGTCACCCGGGTCCCGTCGGCGACAGGCTCGAGCAGGAACGCCGTGACGTTCCGATTCTTGAACGGCTTGGTGAACGCGAGGTCGAGCACGATCAGTTCTTCGGGAATCGATTCGGTGATGGTCATCGTCCCCGCGCCGGCCTTGCGGTTACCCGACCACGAGTACGACGCCCCTACTCCCGCGTCGGGACCGGTGTAGGTTCGCTGCAAACCAGGGTCGAGTCCCTCGTAGGGCGACCACTGTTGCCAATGGTGAAAGTTGTCGATCAGAGCGTGCACGGTCGCGGCGTCGGCGCGGACGAGGGCTGATCGCTCGACGAGTACCGGGTGGGTTTCGCTGACCATGACGGTTCCTTCATTCTCTTTTGCACAGGCAGAAGATGTGCCCCGCGGGATCGCGGTACACCCAGAACGAGGGCTGCGCGTGGTCGATGAGTTCGGCCCCGGCGTCGACGACGAAGTCCCTGGCCTGTTCCATGTCGTCGACCACGAGGTCCAGGTGGATCTTGATCCCGTCGTTCGGCCAGTCGATCGGAGTGAACTCCGGCGCACGCTGGAACGCCAGCCGCAGCTCGCCCGGGCCGTGAATCACCACCCAGTCACCGTCGTCGCCGGCAGGCTCCCAGCCGAGAATTGTGCTGTAGAAGCGGGCAAGCGCAGCTGGATCCGGGCAATCGAGCACCGTGTAGTCGACGGTGATCCGCGGTGGCGTCATGGCGGAAAGAGTAGCTGTCAGCCGCCGACGGCAGGGGCGATTGTCTCGAACCATGCGTCGTGCAGGTGCTGCTCCCAGTGGTTCCACCAGTGCACGCCGGTACCGGTGATCTTGACGTTGGGTCGACCACCGACAGCCTGCAGCAGCGGAACGAATGCCCGGCTGCTCATGCCTGCGGCTGTTTCGAGCGGCACCATCTGCGCGAACCTGACCGGGTCGAAGCTGCTGCTGGCCGGGTTGAACACAGGGTCCGTGGCCGGTGAGCCACTTCCCGAGGAGACGAAGACTGCCGTGTTGCGCAGCGCACCGACGTTGAGGGACGGGTCGTTGCGGATCCAGTCCGCGGACGGCCAGGTACCCCACATGTTGCGAGCGTTGCCGCCCATCTCGCCGACGGCGACGGCGATACCTTGAGCGAACCCGGGGCTGCTGGCGGTCGGGTAACCGCTGAACGAGGCGACGGCCTTGTAGAAGTCGGGGTGGTGGGCGGCCAGGTTGAGCGCCGAGGTTCCGCTCATCGACAGTCCGGCCACCGCGTTGTTGACGTTGTCGCTGCCGAAGCGATCGGCCATGAACGGAGGCAGCTCCTGGGTGAGGAAGGTTTCCCACTTCACGCGTCCGAGTTTGGGGTCGTCACGCTGCCAGTCGGAGTAGAAGGTGCCGCCGCCGCCGAACGGGATGGCCACGTTGACGTGCTTGTCGGCGAAGAAGCTCACGACGTCGGTCTCGATGAGCCAGCCGTTGTCGTTCTCGGGCGCACGCAGACCGTCGAGCAGATACAGGGTGGGTGCGGGGCCGCCGCCTGCAGCTTTGAGCACCTTGACCGGAATGTTCTTGTCCATCGACGGCGAGTAGACGTAGACGAGCTCGGAGTCGGCCTTCGCCACACCGGTCCCCATCAGCACCGTTGCCATCGTGGCGACCAACACCGCCACTACAGCGAGCACCAGACTTCGTATCCGACCATGCAGCATGAACATTGTCCCCTTGTTCGTATCCATCCGACCGTCTCGGGGAGGGTAACAGCCCGGTCACGGCTCCGCCTCTCCTAACGCAGCGGGCTGTCGACGATCCACCACGCCGCATACGGTGGCAACCACACCGAGCCGGCGTCGTCGACCTGCAGATCGTGCTGCGAGAGAACCTCGACCGGGGCCGGAACACCGAGTTCGATCAGCTGTGCGTGCGGGAACGGCCGGTGTTCGGCGGTGACGTTGTAGAGGGCGACGAGGGTGCCGCTGGGATGCCGCCTGCGCACCACGAGCAGACCGTCGTCCGACTCACTCTGTACGTCCACCGGTGCCTCGGCGTGCAACATCGGTAGTCCGGCGCGCACCTTCGCGATCCGCGCGATCCCGTCGAACACTCGTTGCGCGTCGCTCCCCTGCTGGAATCGGCCGGCGCGATCGGCGTCGGTCACGCGCGGCCGATGCACCCACCGGTTGTCCTCGGCATGAGCTGGCTCCTCGGCCCAGTTCGGATCGCCCGGGGAGCCGAGCTCGTCGCCGCTCCACACAACCGGAATTCCGCCCCATCCAGCAATGACGGCGTGCGCCAAGAAGATTCGCCCGAACGCGCCGTCGGGATCCAGGCGGGACGGGCCCAGACCGGTCAGCGCTGCTGCGGTTCCACTGATCCGGCGGTCGCCGGTGTCCGGGTTGTACTGGAATACAAGGCCTTCGGCCCAGGAGCCGTCGAATTCCCCGGAGTACCAGTCGGCCAGGAAATGGCGATGCCCTGCGCCCGAGAGCCCGAGAGACGCCGCGTCGCCGTCGTCGATGGCCCAGCCGATGTCGTCGTGGCATCGAACGTAGGTCACCCAGGTGCCACTCGGCGGCGTCGGGGGCAAAGACGCCAAAGCGTGTCGCGCCAATGCTGTACTGCTCGTTGCCAACATCGACCACACCTGCACCATCAGCGAGTTGTGGTAGGCGATGTCCGAGACTCGGCCGGTGTGCCGCCCCTGACCCAAGTACGGCAGCAGATCCCGGGGTCCGACGATCGCCTCGGCCTTGAACAACGTGGCCGGAGCAGCGAGTCGAGCAGTAGCGCGCAAGGCCTGGGTGACCGCGTGCACCTCGGGCTGGTTCTGGCAGTTGGTTCCCAGCCGCTTCCACAGGAATGCGATCGCATCGAGGCGCAGCACTTCCACCCCGAGGTTTGCCAGGTGCAGCACGATACTCGCGAACTCCTGCAGCACAGCGGGATTGGCCCAGTTCAGATCCCACTGCCATTCGTTGAACGTCGTCCACACCCACTCGCCGAGGGTGTCGTCGAAGGTGAAGCTGCCGGGCGCGAAGTCCGGAAACACCTCGGGGAGAGTGCGCTCGTACGAGTCCGGGGTGGTGCGATCGGGATAGATCAGAAAGTAGTCTCGATACTTCGGATCGCCTGCGCGCGCCTTCTCGGCCCATTCATGTTCGCGAGCAACGTGATTGAGCACCAGATCGACCACGAGACTGATGCCGCGTCCGCGTAACGTCTCCGCGAGTGCCCGTAAGTCCTCGTTGGTACCGAGATCCTCGCGCACCGCTCGGTAGTCCATCACCGCGTAGCCGCCGTCGTTGTCGCCGGGCCGCGGTTGCAGCAGCGGCATCAGGTGCAGGTAGGTGACACCCAGATCGGTCAGATGGTCGAGCCGGTCCCCCACCCCGCGCAGGGTTCGGCCGTACCGGTCGACGTAACAGGCGTAACCGAACATGTCCGGCTGCTGAAACCAGTCCGGTTCGAGCAAACGACGCTGATCGAGCCGGTGCAGATCCTCCGGGCGGGCGGCATAGGCGCGCGCAGCGATCTCCACGAGGGTGGCCGCCACGGCGTCGGGATCGGGGTAGACGGCAGTGACCGCGTCGTGCAGATCGGGAAACCACTGCTCGAGACGCAACTCGAACGTCTCGCGTCGGTGGGCGGGAAGTTCGGCGAGGATCTCGCGGGTGACGTCGGAGACGGCGGGGTGAACCATGGACACATTCTGGCATCGACCCCAGCGTGCGGGCGCGCATACATCCGGTTACCGCGGGGTATCAAAGCGGCATGTCATTGCTGACCCGCACGCTGGACACGATCCTCGACAGAGCAGTCGTTCCCGGATACTCCCGCATCGGTGCCACGGTGCGTCGCCGATTCTGGGCCGCGGATCCGACGCCGTTCCCCTCCCCCATCGACATGGTGGTGACCGGTGCGTCGTCCGGCTTGGGCGCAGCCACGGCGAAGGAACTGGCCAGGTTGGGGGCACGGGTACATCTGATCGGTAGGTCTGCCGATCGGCTGGAGTCCGCGGCCGCCGCCATCCGAGACGACGTGCCCGACGCCTCGCTCGTGGTGCGCGAGTGCGATATCAGCAATCTCGATTCCGTTGCCGAGTTGATCGCGTCATTGGCGTCGGAACTCACCGCGGTGCACGCGCTCGTGCACTGCGCCGGGGTCATGCCGGACGGGCGGCAGCTGTCCGCACAAGGTCACGAATCTGCTTTCGCCACCCACGTTCTCGGGCCGGTCGCGCTGACGGTGGGACTGCGCGAACTGTTCGACGCCGGATCGCGGGTCGTGTTCGTCTCCAGCGGCGGCATGTACCCGGTGCCGCTGCAGTCCGCCGACTTCGAGTACGAGAACGGCAAGTACTCCGGTATGACGGCGTACGCCAGGACCAAGCGCATGCAGGTGGTGGTGACCGAGCAACTGGCCGAGCGGTTCTCGCTCGAAGACGATCCGGTGGTGCACAGCATGCATCCCGGCTGGGCGGCGACACCCGGCGTCACCGGATCGATGCCACTGTTCGGTTCGGTGATGAAGCCGATTCTGCGCAGTGCCGACGACGGGGCCGATACCATCGTCTGGCTCGTCGCATCCGACCAGGCATTGACCAGTACCGGCACGTTCTGGCACGACCGAGCCCCGCGTCCGACGCACTACCCGTCGTGGCGGGGTGATTCACCTCGCGTGCGAGATGCCCTGTGGGCCAGCGTGGTCGAGGCAACGGGTATCGAAATCTGACGTCGTTCACGGCTCGCGTGCAGGCTGTTTCCGCCCAACGACCGCGTTTCGAATGAGGATCAGCAGGGTCAAGCTGAATCCCCAGCCGAGCATGCACAGAATGACACCCACACCCGACTGCCCGGTGACATCGGTACTCGCGTCGACGCAGAACGCCGTCGAGAAGCCCACCGTCAGGCCCAACGCAGCGACGTGTCCCCCGGTCTTCGGCCATCGTGACAGGTGCGCGGCCAGCAGGCACAGCAACACGACCGTCGCACCGCACGCTGCGACTTGCCATGATGGGAACTCGTTCGGGGCCGGGAGACCCGGTCCACGCACTTCGCCTCGGTAGTCGGCAGACCAGCTCAGCCACCCTGCACACGCTACGAAACCCGATGCGGCAGCAGTCGATCCGGTGGCCCACAGCCCAAGGGGGCCGGTCCCCGCAATCTCTCGGCGCTTCGCGAAGACGGCCCACAGAACGAGAGCCCAGAACGTCGACGGCACGCCGACGAAAACGAAGACAATCCACAGAAACTGAGACCACGAAAAGTCGACTGCCATGACCCGACGCTATCGGACATCGCATAGCTACAGTCGAGACATGTCGCTCGTCGATCGGTTGTCGAACTCGCTCCCCACGGATCGGATCGTTGTCGATCCCGACGTCATCGCGTCGTACCAGCACGACGAGGCAGAGTGGGCACCGTATTCGGTCCCGATCGCGGTCGTTCGGCCCCGCTCCGCTGAGGAAGTGCAGGCCGTCGTTCGCGCCTGCCTCGCTCACGGCGCGCCCATTATCACTCGCGGAGCGGGCACCGGACTGTCCGGTGGTGCGAATGCCACCGAGGGATGCGTCGTGCTCGCCCTCGACGGCATGGACGCGATCAAGGAGATCGACCCGCTCGAGCGCTACGCCGTCGTCGAGCCGGGGGTGGTCAACGACCACTTGCGGGCAGCGGTCGCCGAACAGGGTCTCTGGTACCCGCCGGATCCGGCCAGCGCTCCGTGGTCGACCATCGGCGGCAACGTCGCCACCAACGCCGGCGGACTGTGCTGCGTGAAGTACGGCGTCACCCGTGATTACGTCATGGGCATGCAGGTGGTCACCGGTACCGGAGAATTGGTGAGGCTCGGGCGAAAGACCGCGAAAGGCGTTGCCGGATACGATCTTGCGGGTCTGATGGTCGGATCGGAAGGCACGCTCGGCATCATCACCGAGGTGACGCTCAAGCTGCGCCCGCTCCAGGATCCGCAGCGGACCGTCGCCGGCTACTTCGATTCGATCGTCGACGCCGGGCGTGCCGTCGCCGCGGTGGCCGCCGCCGGATTGACGCCCTCCGCGTTGGAGCTGATCGACAAGCAGTGCCTTATCGCCGTCGACGCCTGGAAGAACATGGGGCTGTCGGTGGAGGCGAATGTGGTGCTGCTCGGGCGGATCGACGATCCCGGACTGATCGGCGATCAGCAAGCCGAGAAGATGCTCTCCTGCTTCGAGGAGGCCGGGGCCACGTGGTCCGCGGTCTCGACGGATCAGGAGGAGGCCGACGCGCTGTTCACTGCCCGACGGTTGGCGTATCCGGCGATGGAGCGCCTGGGGCCGGTATTGACCGAGGATGTCTGCGTGCCGAAGAAGCATGTGCCCGAGATGCTCTCGCGCATCGAGCAGATCGGCCTACGCTACGAGACGACGATCGCCAACATCGCCCACGCAGGCGACGGAAACCTGCACCCATTGCTCATCACGCCACACGACGACCTTCCGGCCCGGGAACGCGCTCAGGCCGCCTTTGCCGAAATCATCGACGCGGCACTGGAACTCGGTGGCACCGTCACCGGCGAGCATGGAGTCGGACTGCTCAAGATGGACGGTCTGGTGCAAGAACTCGATCCGGTGGTGTTGGACATGCACCGAGCGGTGAAAAAGGCGCTCGATCCCCACGGAATCCTGAACCCCGGCAAGGTGTTCGCGCCGTAACGGTTTCAGCCCTGTGGTTGTGATCGCAGATTGCCGTTGTGCAGCACGGTCACCAGCAGACTCGGCAGGCCGTTGACCAGCACGAGAACCGCAACCATGACGCTCACGGCCAGCCACGGCTGGGTCAGCCAGAAATGATTGCCGAGCTGTAGCGCACCGAAAAGGCTCAGTATCCAACCGGCAGTCTGAGCACGTCGAGCGCGTTGGGCAGGTCTGACCGGATACGAGCCATTCACTGCCGGCAACCTGGAGCCGTAGTTCTCACGAGCGGTAATTCGAGCGGCGACGATGTGCAGCAGCACAGCGAAGGTGATGGCACACACCGTAGCCACCATGCGACCGTCACCCTCTTCCCCATCGGTTCCCGTCAGCGCAGTCTCGCAGGTCGAATAGCAATGCGCCACCACGCAGTTCTAGGTCGCAACGATCGCGCCACGGGCTGCCGTGTTGCAGTCGACTGCCCACGCTGCGATTCTGTGGTCGTGCGAGTAGCTCTCATAGCCGACATTCACGGCAACATCGCGGCGCTCGACGCCGTCCTCGAAGACATCGAAGGTCATCGCGTCGACTCGGTGATCAATCTCGGCGATCTGCTCTCCGGTGGCCTGCATCCGCGTCGAACTGCGGATCGACTCATGGCCTTGGACATGCCCACGATCGCGGGCAATCACGATCGCTATCTGCTCGAACAGCATCCCGATTCGATGGGTAGTTGGGATCGGCACGCCCATGATCGACTCGACGACGAGCATCGACAGTGGCTGGGCTCGCTGCCGTTCTCACTCGACCTCGATCACGGAATCCTCGCAGTGCACGGAACGCCCACCGATGATCAGCAGTACTTTCTGCACTCGGTCGACCCCGACGGCTCTCGCGAGGCAACCGATGCCGAAATTCTCTACCGGGCAGCAGGTTTCACCGACAAAGCTGTCATCGCCTGCGGACACACCCACCTGCAGCGACAGTGGACTCTCCCCAGCGGCACACTCGTGGTCAATCCCGGAAGCGTCGGCACCCCCGCGTACGACGACGATCTCCCCTACCCTCACGTCATGGAATCCGGGTCTCCGCATGCCCGCTACGCGGTACTCGACGACCACGACAGTGGCAGCTGGACAGTGTCGTTCGAGTTGGTCGAATACGACCACGTCGGTGCGGCAGACGACGCCCGCGCACACGGGATGAACGACATCGCCGACGCTCTTCTCACCGGATTCGTCGGCCCTGCGCCACAAGAGCAGTCACACTGATCGCGTGAAGATCACCGACGCTCAGCGCCGACACCGGCTCGTCGCGCAGCACTTCGCCCGTGCCTCGACCACCGAAGGTGTGGTGTCGTCACTCCTCGCGTTGCATGCGACCGATCCGGCGACGGTGTATCTGTCGGTGCTCGCCCGCGCTCGAACACTGGGACTCTCGGATGTTCGTGATGCGATGTACGAGCGCCGGAGCCTGGTGCGGTTGATGGCGATGCGGCGCACGATGTTCGTCGTCGCTCATGACGACGTTCCGATGATTCACGCTGCGGCGAGCCTCGGGGTTGCGCGCACCATGCGAGCGCGGCTGATCAAGCAGGTCTCCACTTTGCCCACCGAACCGGTGATCGACGACGTCGAATCATGGCTCGCCGCAACCGAAGCCGAGACCGAATCGGCGTTGCGATCGATGGGAACTGCCACCGGTGCAGAACTGTCCTCTGCAGTTGCAGGCCTCAAGACAGCGCTGCTACCGACCACCGACAAGGTGTACGACGTCAAGCGGTACGTCACCTCCGAGGTGCTGGTGATGATGGCTGCCGAGGGAAAATTGGTGCGCGTCGAACCGCGGGGCGCGTGGACTTCCCGACGGCACGCATGGGCACCGATCGATCACTGGTGGCCGGACGGGATTCCCGAACTCGACGAGACCGAGGCGAGGACGGTCCTGGCACGACGATGGCTCGAAGTATTCGGACCCGCAACCCTCGACGACCTGCAGTGGTGGACGGGCTGGAACAAGACGCAGACTCGCGGTGCGGTCTCGGGCCTGGACACCGTGGCCGTCGAACTGACCGAGGGCGATGGAATCATGTTGTCCAGCACTGTTTTCGAGAAACCTTCCGGTACGAGCGTCATGCTGCTACCTGCGCTCGATCCCACGCCGATGGGATGGAAGCACCGCGCCTGGTATCTCGGCGAACACAAGGCACCGCTGTTCGACACCTTCGGCAACATCGGCCCGACCATCTGGTCCGGGGGCCGCATCGTCGGCGGCTGGGCGGTGACCGGTTCCGGCGAGGTGGTCACCGAATTGCTCGAGGACGTCGGATCGACGGCGTCGAAAGCAGTCGCAGCCGAGGCCGCACGACTCAACACCCTGCTCGACGGCACCCCGGTGGTCCCCTCCTTCCCGACACCTCTGGAGAAGAAACTTCGTGGGAAGAAGTAGCCGACCTGCGCCTGGTCAGCGGTGCACGCGAACGATCAGCGCTCGAATTCGCGGTAGGGTCAGACCGTGCCGATCAGTCTGGTTTCCATCGTCCTCCCCGTGTACAACGGTTTGCCCGATCTGGACGAGCAGCTCGAGGCCATCGCCGCACAGGACTACGCGGGCGATGTCGAGCTCATAATCAGCGACAACGGCTCGAGCGATGGCCTGCGCTCACACCTCGAAGAGCTGTCTCTGCCGCTGTCGATACGTACGGTCGACGCCTCCGCCAAGCGTGGAGCTTCGTACGCCAGAAACGTCGGCGTGAAAGCCGCACGCGGTGACGTAGTGGCCCTCCTCGACCATGACGACGTCGCTCATCCGACGTGGGTGACTGCGATGGTGCGTGCGCTCGACAGCTTCGACGCTGTGGGTGGCGCACTCGAAATCGAATCCCTCAATTCGGCAGACGTGGCGGAGTGGCGAAATGTACCGCCACCCGGCGCTCTGTTCCCCACTGCCTACCTGCCGTACGCGCCGGGCAGCAACTTCGCAATGCGGCGAGGAGTTTTCGAGAAGGTCGGAGACTTCGACGAGGACCTCATCGGCGGTGCCGAGGACGTCGATTACTCGTGGAGGATTCAGCAAGCGGGATTGACGCTCGGACATGCCGCCGATGCGTTGGTCGCCTACCGCATCAGAACCACTGTCCGTCGATCGTTCGTGCAAGGCCGCGCCTACGGGCACACGTCCTACCAACTGTCGACGAAGCACCGTGCGGCGGGCTGCCCGCACCCGTCGTCGTTCGTGCGGATCCCCGTTCACGCAGTATCGATTCTTTATCTTGCGACAGTTCGCAATCCGTGGTTACCGAAGATGCTGAGACCGATGCCCGTCGGTCTGTGGGCTCACTACATCGGGATTCACTACGGCGCACTGCGGATTCGAGTGACGACGCTTGGCCGACGACAGCGGCCGAGCGTCCGATGACCCGCGGGTCCATCGACGCGATACGCGAGGAGACTCTCGCCGTCCTGCGGCCTCACGCGGCATCGGGAGATCGAGTGGCTCACCTGGACTTTCCGAATCATTACAACGCCGGCGACTCGCTCATCTACGCCGGCGAGGTCGAGTATTTGAAGCGGTTGGACGTGCACGTCGACTACGTGTCGGATCCGTTCACTCACAACGATGCTCTTCTCGAGGAACGAATCGGTGACGGGACCCTGTTTCTGCAAGGCGGGGGAAATTTCGGTGACCGGTGGCCGATCGACCAGAAATTCCGTGAAGCGATCGTTGCGCGGTTTCCTCGCAACAAGATCGTCTGCCTCCCCCAGAGCATCGACTTTGCCGACACCGACGCCCTTGCGAGTACCGCAGGCCTGTACGCACAGCACCCGGATCTGACCCTCATGCTGCGTGAAAAGCGTTCGTACGAGTTGGCGCTCGCCCATTTCCCGAACAACCGCGTCGAATACTGTCCGGACATGGCGTTCGGTGCCGACATCGCTCGAAGCACCGAAGGATCTGCAGTGGACGTCGTGAAACTCCTGCGCGCCGATTCGGAAAGCCTCGGCCACGCGGCGGTGACCATCGACGCCTCGTCCGTGCACTACGACTGGGGCCTGCGCGGAGCGGATCTGGCGATCTCGACGGCTGTGATGCTGCCGACTCTGATTGCGCAACGCTTCCCCAGAACGAATCGGCTGCTCTACCCCGCTCTTCTACGCTCGTACGAGCAAACAGCCAAGCTCAACCTTCGTGTGGCGCAACGTATTCTGAACCTAGCTCCTGTCGTGCTCACCGATCGACTGCACGCAGCTGTACTGGCCGCAATGATGGGCAAACGTGTCGTGGCGATGGACAACGCGAACAAGAAGGTCTCCGGCATCTACGACGCCTACCTGCACCGCTTCGACAATGTCCACTACGCATCGAACTCCGACGAGGCTGCCGAGTTGGTTCGGCAGGCCGTGTCCGACTGTCGTGGATGAACGCTGCTTGCACCGCACGGAGGTTCAGAAGGGGTAGCGGCCCTCGGCCCAGGCGCGAGCGGCGGGAGGTTCCACCGCGTCGACAGGTTCCCCGTCGCGGAAGTACTGCGTGTGCAGAATCCGACCCTCGTCGACCGCATCCTGCCACGCCTGAGTGGGGCCTTCGCCGAACCAGAGCCACGGGGTGATGTCGTCCATGATCACGACCGATTCTGCGGTAGCGAGCGCACGTAGATCGTCGAGATCTGCGCGAGCGCCCTCCACCGAGTGGTCTCCGTCGATGAAGATGACGTCGAACCGCATGTACGGGTGTTCCTTCGCGTAGGCCGCAATGGTGGTGTGCGAGTCACCCTGAATCAGCGTGTGTCGGCCCGGAAAGTGTTCGTCGATATGGACTTTCGCGGCGTCGCTGTAGGCATAGGCGGCCAGGTCGAACGACACGACGGTCGTGTCGGTCGATGCGTCGAGGAACGCCCAACTCGAGAAGCCGGCATTGAACCCGACCTCACAGATCAGCTTCGTACTCGGCCGTGCCGCAAGCGAAGACAAATATGCCTGCTCCGCCTCGTCGGCTCCCCGCTCGAAAGGTTCCCCAGCAGTGGCGGTTCGGTGCACCAATGCCTCGAGTTCCTGCAGACCCATTCACGTTCTCCTATCGTCTGATTCGGAGCGTAGTCAGCATCGGTGGGCGGCGCAGACGACGACGCCCCACTCGCAGAACACGCCACCACGGACCTGTTGGATCTTCCGTCACGGCGAGGGTCCCGTGAGCCTCGTTGTCTCCCCGGGACCCTCGGTCTACCGAGCGTGCTCGCTCAGTCGACGACAGAACGAACGATCTCGGCGATACGCTGCGCCGTAGCGTCGTCCACAGTCTCGAAATACCACGCCGCCGGCATCAATTGCCCGTCCGCACCACCGGCAGCGTGAAATGCCGCCTTCTCGGTGATGGCCAGATTCAATCGATCGTCGTTGCGCAGCGTCACGAGCGCAGGCGTGCTCGCCGACTTCGCGTAGGCGGGCATTCCGTACCAGATCCGCGGCTTCAACGTGGGGGCCGCGGACACGATGATGTCGTGCACACGCTGCATGACCGAACGCCGCGGTTCCTCCATCTTCGAGATCTTCTCGATCACCTGAGTCAGGTTCTTCTCGTCCTTCGACGACATGTCATGTCCTTTCGTCAACCGATGTCGGGCATCGGCGGAATGAAGATGGCGCATTTCTGCGCCGCACCCCATCCGGACATGTCCTGAGCTGGTCAGGCCTCTCCTCGATGATTCACGTGGTTGCCACGTGGAAGCGCAGTCGGTGGCGCGTACCACCGCGGTAAGAATATCCGACCTGCGGTCGTACTGCGCCACCGATTCGGCGGATTCGTCGCTCTAGACGTTGAAGCGGAACTCCACCACATCGCCGTCGGACATGACGTAGTCCTTGCCCTCGATGCGTACCTTGCCTGCAGCCTTGGCCGAGGCCATGGAACCCGCGGCGACGAGGTCGTCGAAGGAGACGATTTCGGCCTTGATGAATCCGCGCTCGAAGTCGGTGTGAATGACGCCCGCTGCCTGCGGTGCGGTGTCACCACGATGAATGGTCCACGCGCGAGCCTCTTTCGGGCCAGCGGTGAGGTAGGTCTGCAGGCCGAGTGTGTGGAAGCCGGCGCGCGCGAGAGCGTCGAGACCGGGCTCGGTCTGTCCGACGGATTCGAGCAGTTCCGCTGCCGATTCCTTGTCGAGTTCGAGCAACTCGGATTCGATCTTGGCATCGAGGAACACGGCGTCGGCGGGAGCAACGAGACGCGCGAGCTCACCGATCTTCGCGTCGTCGGTGAGCACCGACTCGTCGGCGTTGAAGACGTAGAGGAACGGCTTGGTGGTGAGCAGCTGGAATTCACCGAGCAGCTCGAAGTCCAGCTTCGCCTTGGCAGAGAACAGCGTCTTGCCGTCGTTCAGCACAGCCTGCGCTGCCAGCGCCGCGTCGAGTGCAGGCTTGCGATCCTTCTTGATCCGCACCTCTTTCTCGAGGCGCGGGATGGCCTTCTCCAGGGTCTGCAGATCTGCGATCGCCAGTTCTGTTTCGATGACCTCGATATCGGCGGTCGGGTCGACGCGACCGTCGACGTGCACCACGTCGTCGTCGGCGAAGACACGAACGACCTGGCAGATGGCGTCGGCTTCACGAATGTTGGCGAGGAACTTGTTGCCCAGACCTGCGCCCTCGGACGCACCCTTGACGATGCCGGCGATGTCGACGAACGACACCAGCGCAGGCACGAGCTTCTCCGAACCGAACACCTCGGCCAGCTTCTCGAGCCGGGGATCCGGCAGCGCGACCACACCGACGTTGGGCTCGATGGTGGCGAACGGATAGTTCGCGGCCAGCACATCGTTGTTGGTCAGTGCGTTGAAGAGGGTGGACTTGCCGACGTTGGGCAGTCCGACGATTCCGAGGGTGAGGCTCACGGTCTATGGAGTCTACTTTGACGACACCACCAGCTCGGACAGTGCCCGGCCAGCGACGAGGCCGGGCACCCTGGGCGGCGACACAACCACGTCAGCGCGGGCACGATCCGGATCGGACTCTCTGCCCACGCCCGCGATGCGAGAAACCTGAGCTACGTCGAGGTCAACTGTCGGGACCTAGTACGAGTTCGCGACGACCAGTGCAATGAAGGCGAAGTACAGAACTATGAGGACGACGAATATCCCCAGCGACAGCTTGCCGAAGAACCCGGCACGATTCGACGAATAGAGCGCGCCCTGAGCGTCCCCCATCATCCACAGCGGGTGCACTTTGAGTGCGTGATTGAAGGCCGGGATGGCCAACGGCCAGAAGAAGATGATGGCGACGACGGCCCATCCCGCATTGGACGACGGCAGAGTCGGTGCCTGCACATAGGACTGCGCTGCCGGATAGGGCTGCTGGAACTCTGACTGCTCGTACGGATTCGACATGATCATTTCCCCCGATTGTTCGATGACGGACAGCTAGTAGGACGCCGCACCGACGCGTCGGGTTCCATCGAAACGAATCCGGTCGATCTCGAGTTCAGGTGGTGATTGCCGAATTGGGGTCCCAGCTCGCCAGGATCGGCAGGATCTTGGCGGTGCTCGACCCGTCCTCGACCGTGTAGACGATGAGACTCTGCCCCGGCTCGCTGGGCGCGATCAGAAACTCGATACCGAATTCGAGGGTCCCCGCCGCCGGATGCTGGATGATCTTTGTTGCACGCTCGAATTCTCGAACCTCGTGGTCGCTCCACCATTGCTCGAAACACGGCTCACTGGAACGCAATTCGTCGATCAACGCAGTGAGCACACCGTCCCCGGGTCGACGGGCGAGGTCGCGGCGCAGATTGGCGACCGCGGCGGCCGCGAACTGCGACCAGTTGACGATTCGCTCGCGGGCGATGGGATTGCGAAACAGATAGTCGAACAGCGATTCTCCAGCCGCCGACGGCAAACTCAGCACCGATCGAACCAATGCGTTGCTGGCCAGGATGGTGCCCGAACGCCCCAGTAACAGCACCGGAACGTGATCGAGCGTCCTCATCACCTGGAGCAATCCCGGATCCGGTCGCTCGGTGGCGTCATCGACGGATCCGGCGGGAGATGCAAGGTCGAGCAGATGAGCCGACTCCACCTCGTTCAACTTCAATGCCCGAGCGATCGCTCGCAGCACCTCGATCGAGACGTTCGCCTGCCGACCCTGTTCGAGCTTGCTGTAGTAGTCCGGGCTCACTCCGGCCATCGCAGCAAGTTCTTCCCGCCGCAGTCCAGGCACTCGTCGAGTACCGGGATACGTGCGCAGTCCGGCCTCGGTGGGGGTGATGCGGTCGCGCCGATCACGCAGAAACGCGCTGAGGGCGGACCTGTCGTTGCTCACGAATCCCACAGTAGCTACACCGATGGTTGCCAGCCTGGTCATGCCAGACCTAGGTCGAGTGACGCCTGGTTCGCCGTGTTCAGCGCCCGTAGACATGACGTCATGACTTCTTCTGCATCACAGCGACTTTCCGGACGGACCTCCGTCATCACCGGATCCACCAGCGGTATCGGTGCCGCAATCGCCTCGACTCTCGCCGCGCACGGAGCATCGATCGTCGTCAGCGGCCGCGACTCCGCGAAGGGTTCGGCGGTGGTCGATCGAATCTCCGCGGCCGGCGGCACCGCGAGTTTCGTGCCGGTGGACCTCTCCGGCAGCTACCAGGACATCCGCGGATTCGCGGGCGTCGCTACCGCTGCACTCGGGGGCCGAGTCGACATTCTCGTCAACAACGCCGGCATCTATCCCGCCACCGCAACCGCGGATCTCGCCGACGAGCAACTCGATGCAATGCTCGCCGTCAACGTCCGTGCCCCACACGTCCTCGTCGGTGAACTCGCACCGGCCATGGCCGAGCGTGGGAGCGGCGTCATCGTGAACATCGGATCGTGGATGGCCACGATGGGGAGCCCGTTCGCCGCGATGTACTCCGCAACCAAGGCCGCCGACGAACAACTCACGCGAAGTTGGGCCGCCGAGTTCGGTCCACGCGGCGTGCGGGTGAACGCCCTTGCACCCGGTGCGACGCTGACGCCGGGCAACGAGGATGCGCGGGAGGTGTTGGACGCCATGACAGCCGGAACGCCTGCAGGCACTGTCCTTTCGCCCCAGGACATCGCGAACGGTGTGTTGTTCTTGGTCTCCGACGACGCCGCGATGGTGCACGGCACAACGCTCTACGTCGACGGCGGCATCTCGGTCACCCGCGGATGAACGCGCGTACCGAAGACCGCTACTGGGCTGGGGTCTTCAGCACCGAGGTGGCCTCGGCCAACCGAGTGACGGCGTCCCAATCCTCCTGCGCGACAGCCGCGGCCGGAGTGAGCCACGATCCGCCCACGCAGCCGACATTCGGCAGCGCCAGGTAGCTCGATGCATTGGAGGTCGAGATGCCACCCGTCGGGCAGAAGCGTGCGGCCGGGATCGGCGAGTGGATCGACTTCAAGAAATTCGCACCACCGGATGCTTCGGCCGGGAAGAACTTGAGCTCGGTGTAGCCGGCTTCGAGGAGGGTGAGCACCTCGGACACCGTTGCAGCACCGGGCAAGTGGGGTAGCCCGGTGTCTCGCATGGCTTTGGTCAATCCCGAAGTGCAGCCCGGCGACACCAGGAACTGAGCGCCCGCATCTGCGGCCTGCTTGGCCTGGCCGGGAGTGATGATGGTGCCGGCACCGACGAGGATGTCGGGGACCTCGGCGGCGATGCGCTCGATGGCGTCGAGGGCCACCGGTGTCCGCAGGGTCAGCTCGATGACGGGCACTCCGCCCGCCACCAGGGCGCGGGCGATCGGAACGGCATGATCGAGGTTCTCGATGACGACGACGGGGATGACGGGGACGCGGTCGAGCAGAGATGCAGTCACGTTCTTACCTTCTTCTGGAGTTACGGGGCTCAGCGCATGACGAACATTGCACCCTCGTCGGCCGGGCCGACGAGCGCACGCATGCCCGAGAACAAGTCGCGACCGGTGCTGGACCACTCGTCCTTGTCCAAGGCTCGGCCGGTGACCGGCCGTGCCTCGAACTCGTCGAGCGGTACGTCGATCGACAGTGTGCCACCGAGGGAATCGAGAGTGATGATGTCACCGTCGAGAATTTTCGCGATCGGTCCCCCACTCGCGGCCTCGGGCGTGAGGTGAATTGCCGCAGCGACTTTGCCGGAGGCACCGGACATTCGGCCGTCGGTGATCAGCGCGACGGACCGTCCCTTGTCCTGCAGAATTCCGAGAGCCGGGGTGAGCTTGTGCAACTCGGGCATACCGTTGGCCTGCGGGCCCTGATAACGCAGCACGGCAACGAAGTCGCCGTCGAGTAGCCCTGCGTCGAATGCCTCGAGGAAGTCGGCTTGATCGTCGAACACTCGTGCCGGTCCGGTGACCACGCGATGTTCGGGTGCCAGTGCAGAAGTCTTGATGACGCACTTGCCGATCGCCCCGGTCAGCATCTTCAGTCCGCCGTCGGCGCTGAACGGCTCGTTCGCGCCTCGTAACACGGTGTCGTCGTGGCTCATCCGAGTACCGTCCTGCCACATCACCCCGTCGCCGTCGAGCTTCGGCTCTTGCGTGTAGCGCCGTAGACCCTGCCCGGCAACGGTTTTCACATCCTCGTGCATCAACCCGGCGTCGAGCAGAGACCCGATGACGAACCCGAGTCCACCGGCCGCGTGGAAGTGATTCACGTCGGCCTTGCCGTTCGGGTAGATCCGGGCCATCAGCGGCACGACGGCCGACAGATCCGACAGGTCCTGCCACGTCAGCGTGATTCCGGCGGCTTTGGCGATGGCGACGAGGTGCATCGTGTGGTTGGTCGAACCACCGGTGGCGAGCAACGCGACGCAGCCGTTGACGATCGACTTGACGTCGACGACCTCCCCCACCGGAGTGTAGTTGTCGCCCAACGACGTCAGACCGGTGACGACGTGCGCCGCCTCGCGGGTCAACGCGTCGCGCATCGCGGTTCCGGGGTTGACGAACGACGATCCCGGCAGGTGCAGGCCCATGACCTCCATGAGCAACTGATTGGAATTGGCCGTTCCGAAGAACGTGCAGGTGCCACTGCCGTGATACGACGCGGCCTCGGCGTCGAGCAGAGCCTCGCGCCCCACCTTGCCCTCGGCGTAGAGCTGGCGCGCTTTTGCCTTCTCTCCGTTGGGGAGTCCGGACGTCATCGGCCCAGCGGGCACGAACACCGCAGGCAGATGACCGAAACTCAGTGCGCCGATGAGCATTCCGGGGACGATCTTGTCGCACACCCCGAGCATCAGGGTGGCGTCGAACATGTCGTGGGACAACGCGATTGCGGTCGACATCGCGATGATGTCGCGACTGAACAACGAGAGCTGCATGCCGTCACGGCCCTGGGTGATGCCGTCGCACATGGCGGGAACTCCCCCGGCGAACTGCGCGATGCCGCCGGCGTCGATGACCGACTTCTTCAGCACGGCCGGATAGGTCTCGAACGGCTTGTGCGCCGAGAGCATGTCGTTGTAGGCGGAGACGATCGCAATGTTGGGCTTGACCATGCCGCGCAGGGCCTGCTTGTCGGCCTTGCCGGAGGCTGCGAAGCCGTGAGCGATGTTGGCGCAGGCGAGGCGGCCACGGGCCGGGCCTCGATCCCCGGCCGATGCGATTCGCGCGAGGTAGGCGGTGCGGTCGGACTGGCTGCGGTCTGCGATGCGGTCGGTGACCTGACGCAGGACCGGATGAAGTGTGTCCATGAGTATCTCCGATGTTCAGTCTCTCATCACTCACCCTAAGGCCAATTAGGTCGACCGACAACCCAACTTATGCTTTTCAAAGTTATAAGTGGCACTTCTTAGGCTGTTGCCGTAAAAGTTGCCAGTTGGTTGAATGGCGTTTATGTCCATGCCGCGCCTGAGCGCTCCACCTGCGACGGCAGGTGAGGTTTTCGCTCTGATTCGCGACGGAGAAGCAGCTACTCGTGCCGAACTCGGCCGAATCACCGGACTCTCACGGTCGGCCGTCGCCTCCCGCGTCGCCGCGCTCACCGAGCTCGGCCTGGTCATCGAAACCGAGGACACGCACTCCACCGGCGGTAGACCCCCGGCGAGACTGTCCTTCGACATCGACGCCGGTGTGGTGCTCGCCGCCGCGATCGGACGCAGCCGCTCCCAACTGGGCGTGTTCACCCTCGGCGGCGAGTTGCTCGCGAGCGATACCGTCGATCAGGAAATCGGCGTCGGCCCGGACGAGCTGATGCCGCAGATCACCAAGCGCTTGCAGGCATTGCTCGACGAATCGCACCGAACCGACCACCGCATCCTCGGCGTCGGACTGTCCATCCCCGGCACCGCCGACACCGACCGAGGGTGCAGCCTGGACTCGCCGATCATGCACGGCTGGGACGGAGTGCCGCTGGCACCGTTCTTCGCCGACACCACGTCTGCTCCGGTCTTCCTCGACAACGACGCCAACGCGATGGTGCTGGCCGAACGTCGAGACAATCGAGATCGCTTCCAGAACGCCCTACTCGTCAAGGCCTCGACCGGGCTCGGTGCCGGAATCGTCGCGGGCGGCGCATTGCAGCGCGGATCATTGGGCGCTGCAGGCGAATTCGGCCACACCAAAACTGCAGCCGCGGCAGGCGTCGCGTGCAGGTGCGGCGACAGCGGCTGCCTCGAAGCCATCGCGGGCGGCTGGGCTCTGGTGCGCGCACTCAACGAGCAGGGCCGCGAAGTGGGCCACGTTCGCGGCGTCGTCGATCTCGCGGTGAGCGGTGACCCCGAAGCGCGCAGGCTCATTCGCGACAGCGGACGCCATATCGGTGAAACTCTGGCCGGTGCCGTCAACCTGCTCAACCCCGAGGTCCTCATCGTCGGTGGCGACATGGCGAACGCATACGACATCTTCGTCGCCGGCCTCCGCGAGACCGTCTACGGAAACGCCACCGCGCTGGCCACCAAGGCCCTCACCATCCAGGCCACCACCCACGGTGACCTCTCCGGGGTGATCGGCAGTGCGGCGCTGGTGCTGGATCAGGTGCTCAGCGCCCGGGCCGTCGACGACGCACTGGGC
The DNA here is from genome assembly GCF_002258565.1 of Rhodococcus sp. 05-2254-6. Classification (NCBI taxonomy): domain Bacteria; kingdom Bacillati; phylum Actinomycetota; class Actinomycetes; order Mycobacteriales; family Nocardiaceae; genus Rhodococcus; species Rhodococcus sp. 05-2254-6. The sequence goes on along the minus strand of NZ_NOZF01000019.1, from coordinate 8,267 downwards.
GGCTGACCGCGGGCATCGTCGCCGCGATTGCCGCTCGTCGCACTCCAGCGACCGCCGGGCGCACCGCGATGCGTCGATTCGAGGACGCACACCGGCGGCCCACATAGGGTGATCGCAGTCACACCTGCGATCCTGGAGACCCCACACATGTCACTGAAAGCGGCCGACGAACCACACGTCGAATTGCTGAAGACAGATCCCGACCTACCGCCGGTCGGCGTCGTCGAGTCACATCCGATGACCCCGATCAAGCGCCTGATGCTCGTCGCCATCGGCCTACTCGGCGGTGTTGCGTGGACGATCATCGCGATCGTCCGCGGAGAGAATCCCAACGCCGTCTGGTTCGTCATCGCCGCGGTGTGTACGTACATCTTCGCTTTTCGCTTCTACGCCAGGCTGATCGAACGAAAGATCGTCTTCCCACGCGACGACCGCGCCACTCCTGCCGAGATTCTGGAAAACGGCAAGGACTACATGCCGACGGACCGTCGGGTGCTGTTCGGCCACCACTTCGCCGCGATCGCCGGAGCAGGCCCGCTCGTCGGCCCCGTCCTCGCCGCTCAGATGGGCTACCTGCCCGGCACCATGTGGATCATCATCGGCGTCGTGTTCGCCGGTGCCGTACAGGATTTCCTGGTGCTGTGGATCTCGACGCGTCGCCACGGCCGCAGCCTCGGCCAGATGGCCCGCGACGAACTCGGAGTCGTCGGCGGCACCGCCGCGCTGATTGCAGTGTTCGTCATCATGATCATCCTCATCGCGGTCCTCGCACTCGTCGTCGTCAACGCTCTCGCCGAAAGCCCGTGGGGCGTCTTCTCCATCGCACTGACCATTCCGATCGCACTGTTCATGGGCGTCTACCTGCGCTTCCTGCGGCCGGGCAACGTCACCGAAGTCTCACTCATCGGCGTCGTCCTGCTGCTGCTCGCCATCGTCGCCGGCGGTTGGGTTGCCGAGACCGACTGGGGCACCGACTGGTTCACCCTCTCCAAGGTGACCGTCGCCTGGCTGCTGATCGGCTACGGCCTGCTCGCCTGCATCCTGCCGGTGTGGTTGCTGCTCGCCCCGCGCGACTACCTGTCGACGTTCATGAAGGTCGGCACCATCGCCTTGCTGGCCGTCGGCATCCTCATCGCGCGTCCCGAGATCCAGATGCCCGCGATGACGAGCTTCGCCACCGAGGGCAACGGCCCGGCGTTCGCAGGCTCGCTGTTCCCGTTCCTGTTCATCACCATCGCCTGCGGCGCGCTGTCGGGCTTCCACGCTCTGATCTCCTCCGGCACCACGCCGAAGCTGTTGGAGAAGGAAAAGCAGATGCGCATGATCGGCTACGGCGGCATGCTCACCGAGTCGTTCGTCGCCATCATGGCGCTCATCACCGCCTGTGTTCTCGATCAGCACATCTACTTCGCGTTGAATGCTCCTTCCACGCTGACCGGTGGCACCCCGGAAACTGCAGCGACGTACGTCAACGGATTGGGCCTCAGTGGCGGCGACATCACCCCGGCCGAATTGAGCCAGGCGGCAACCGATGTGGGTGAGGAAACGATCATCTCCCGCACCGGCGGCGCACCGACACTCGCGTTCGGCATGTCAGAGGTACTGCACCAGGTGTTCGGCGGCGAATCGCTGAAGTCGTTCTGGTATCACTTCGCGATCATGTTCGAGGCACTGTTCATCCTCACCACGGTCGACGCAGGCACCCGCGTCGCACGCTTCATGCTCTCCGACAGCATCGGCAACCTCCCCGGAGCCTCGGCCAAGAAGTTCAAGGATCCGTCGTGGCGCCCCGGCGCCTGGATCTGCTCGCTGATCGTCGTCGCAGCCTGGGGCGCAATCCTTCTCATGGGCGTCACCGATCCACTGGGCGGCATCAACACCCTGTTCCCGCTGTTCGGTATCGCCAACCAGCTCCTTGCCGCCATCGCGTTGACGGTGGTGATGGTCATCGTCGTCAAGCGCGGCCTCTACAAGTGGGCGTGGATTCCCGGGGTTCCGCTGGCGTGGGACCTGATCGTCACCATGACCGCGTCGTACCAGAAGATCTTCTCCTCCGTCCCGGCCATCGGCTACTGGACGCAGCATTCCCAGTTCCGCGACGCCAAGGCGCAGGGCCTGAGCGAGTTCGGCAGCGCCAAGACCCCCGAGGCCATCGACGCCGTCATCCGCAACACCTTCATTCAGGGCACGCTGTCGATCATCTTCGCGGTACTGGTCCTGGTCGTCGTGTTCGCCGGAGTATGGGTGTGCATCAAGGCAGTTCGAGGAGACAACCTGCCCGACAACGAGGAGCCCGAGGTGCCGTCGAAGATCTTCGGCCCCACCGGCTTCGTGCTCACCCCGGCCGAGAAGAAGATCCAGGCCGAATGGGACGAGCTGATCGAGGCGGGCACCGTCCGTCGCCCCGGATCGGCGCACTAGATGCGCGGGCTGTGGTGGTGGATCACCTCGGTGATGGGCGATCACGATTACGACCGCTACGTCGCCCATCTGGCCCGCCACCATCCGGATCAGGAACCGCCCACCGTGCGGCAGTACTGGAAGGACAGGCACGCGGAGGCGGACCGGAACCCAGGAGCTCGATGCTGCTGACACGGTGATGTCCGATTTCCGCTAGCACCGAAGCGTCCGCGCTGACACAGTAGGTGCATGAGCAGTGAACGGCAGGTGCAAGAACTGGACTTCGATCGGTGTTATCGCGCGGTCTCCTCGCGTGACGCACGGTTCGACGGCCAGTTCTTCACCGCCGTCTCCACCACCGGCATCTACTGCCGACCCTCCTGCCCGGCCCGCACACCCAAGCCGGGCAACGTCTCGTTTCTCGCCACCGCAGCGGCGGCGCAACAATCCGGCTACCGAGCCTGCCGCCGCTGCCAGCCCGACGCCACCCCCGGTTCCCCACGCTGGAACATCCACTCGGACCTCAGTTCTCGTGCCATGCGGCTGATCTCCGACGGAGCCGTCGAACGCGGTGGCGTCGACGGCCTCGCCAGCACCCTCGGCTACTCGACCCGGCAGTTGACCCGAGTGCTCACCGCCGAGGTCGGTGCAGGACCGCTCGCGCTGGCCCGCGCGCACCGCGCCCACACCGCCCGCACACTGATTCAAACCACCGACATGTCGATGGCCGACATCGCCTTCGCGGCCGGCTTCTCCAGCGTCCGGCAGTTCAACGACACCATCAAGGAAGTCTTCGCCGTCGACCCGTCGACATTGCGTCGAGAAGCGCACCGCACTGTCGTACCGACCGCGGGCGGAACCGTCACCCTGCGCTTGCCGTACCGCCCGCCACTCGACCGCGGCTGGATCGAGTGGTTCCTGCGGGGCCACGTGGTCGAGGGCATCGAATCGTTCTCCGAGGACGGCGAATACGTGCGATCTCTGAGCCTGCCGCACGCCGCCGGGCTCGTGGCACTACGGGTGATGGACGGATTCGTCAGCGCCGCAGTGACATTGCAGGACATGCGCGATCTGGCTCCTGCCGTCGCCCGCATCCGACACCTCCTCGATCTCGATGCCGATCCACTCGCCGTCGACGACGCACTGAGCGCAGACCCTCAGTTGGCACCGAGCGTCGACGCCCACCCGGGCATCCGCGCCCTGGGAGTGGTCGACGGCGCAGAGATGTTGCTGCGCACAGTGATCGGACAACAGATCTCATTGAAGGCCGCGGCCACCCACACCGCCCGACTCGTCGACGCTCTCGGTGCACCACTCGATCTCGGCAACGACACCGTCACAAGACTGTTTCCCGAACCTGCCGTCATCGCCGAAAGAGGCCACGAGGTACTCACCGGACCTGCCGCCCGGGTCCAGACCGTCATCCGCGTCGCCGACGCCATCGCGTCGGGAACCGTCGTGCTCCATCCTGCGCGAGAAGGGCCGGAACTGGAGCGAGAACTGCTCGCGCTCAAAGGAATCGGACCCTGGACCGCCCGATACGTCGTGATGCGGCTGCTCGGCGATCCCGATGTTCTGCTCGATACCGATCTCGTCGTCCGCCAAGGCGCAGAGGCTTTGGACGTTTCGTTGAAGAATTCGCAGCGCTGGGCACCGTGGCGTTCGTACGTCTCGATGCACCTGTGGATCACCGCATTGGAAAGAAGACAGCAATGACTGCCACCGCCGCCACCCAGGACACCCCGATAGGCCCGTTCACCACCATCGTCGACGCCGATCAGCGCGTCCTGGCATCCGGGTGGACCGCCGATGTCGAAGAACTCCGCGTCCTGATCCACCCGACGATGCGCCCCGACAGCGTGCGCACGGCGGCCCATCTCGGCGATGTGACGCGCGCCGTCGAGAACTATCACCGCGGAGAGCTGACCGCCATCGACTCCGTTGCCGTCGCGCAACGATCCGGCGAATTTCTCATGCACGCCTGGGGAGTTCTGCGCACTGTCGAACCCGGTGCGCCGGTGACCTACTCCGAGTTCGCAGAACTGTCGGGTAGACCGGCAGCCATCCGTGGTGCTGCGTCGGCATGCGCGCGCAATGCGGCTGCACTGTTCGTGCCGTGCCATCGGGTGGTTCGAATCGGCGGGGCCCTCGGCGGTTTTCGCTGGGGCCTGCCCGTCAAGGAATGGCTGTTGGCACACGAGGCGGCCTGAAAGGCCTCGCCTTGGACGGCGGTGACATACAGCTGGGCCTACCGAGACGTTATGGTTCTTCACGATCCGCCATCCGCCGAATGTGAGGAAGCCACAGTGACCGAATCGGCAGTGCCCGGCAGTCCGTCGAAGTCCACGACGTCCGGCAGTGATCGTGGTGACCTCATCGGGGTCGGCGGTATGTGGCTGGCCAAGTGGTCGCTGATCCTCATTGCGATCGCAGCCGGGGCGTGGGTGTTGGGCTGGCTGATCGGGCAGTTCTGGGTGATCCTGCTGCCGGTCCTGCTCGCCGTCATCGTCGCGACGGTGCTGTGGCCGCCGGCCAAACTGATGATGCGTCTGGGATTTCCTCCCGCCCTCGCCGCGTCGGTATCGCTCGTGGTGTTCTTCGTCGTCATCGGCGGCATCATCACTCTGATCGTTCCGTCGGTCGCCGAGCAGGCACCGGAGCTGGTAGACCAGGCATCGGGCGGTATCGCACAGGTACAGGACTGGTTGAAGGGGCCGCCGCTGAACATCGGCGACGACCAGATCGACTCGGCCGTGTCGGCGATCGTGTCGCGGCTACAGGACAGCGGGGAGGTCATCGCCACCGGCGTGTTCACCGGCGTATCCGCCGCCGGCTCGCTGTTGGTCACTCTGGCGTTGGTGTTGGTGTTGACGTTCTTCTTCGTCAAGGACGGACCGAAGTTTCTGCCGTGGTTGCACGGGTTCTCCGGTGGCCGCGCCGGAACCCATCTGGGCGAGGTGCTCTCACGGATGTGGGCGACCCTCGGCGGATTCATCCGAACTCAGGCCATCGTCAGTTTCATCGATGCATTCTTCATCGGTCTCGGACTGGTCATTCTCGGCGTTCCGCTGGCGCTGGTGCTGGCGACCCTGACGTTCATCGGTGGCTTCATTCCGATCGTCGGAGCGTTCGTTGCCGGCGCACTCGCTGTGCTGGTGGCCCTGGTTGCGAACGGGCTGACCACTGCACTGATCGTGCTCGCCATCATCGTCGCGGTACAGCAGTTGGAAGGCAATGTGCTGCAGCCGATCCTGCAGAGCCGCAGCATGAACCTGCATCCGGCGATCGTGCTGCTCGCCGTGACGGCAGGCAGCTCACTGTTCGGCATCATCGGCGCGTTCCTGGCCGTCCCGGCTGCGGCGGTTGCGGCCGTGATGATCCGGTACCTGTCCGAGCAGATCGATGCGCGCTCGAACGAACCGGACCAGGACGAGCTCGAGGACAAAATCCCGCCGCCCGACGGGTTGACCGAGGAGCAGGCCGGCCTCGACGAGGAGAAGAACTCCGACAAGAAGGACTCGGGTCAGGAAGCCACTACCTGAAGCGTGGATCCGGTGCGCTCCCGCTTGACGTAGAGGCGACTGGGAATGCGCTGACGCATCTCGTCGACGTGACTGACGACGCCGACGACGCGTCCGCCCGCACGTAGTTCGTCGAGAACCGCCATCACCGACTCGAGGGTGTCGGCGTCGAGCGTGCCGAATCCTTCGTCGATGAACATGGTGTCGAGGACGACACCACCGGATTCGGCAGCCACGACATCGGCGAGGCCCAACGCGAGCGAGAGCGACGCGAGAAATGCCTCACCGCCCGACAGTGTCTTGGCCGAGCGCACCACACCGGTGTAGTCGTCCCTGATGTCCAGTCCGAGACCGCCCCGTTTGCCGCGGACGCCTGCCTCGTCGGAGTGCACGAATTCGTATCGTCCCGAGGACATTCGACGCAGCCGCGCGGATGCGGACTCGGCGACATCCTCGAGTCGAGACGCGAGGACGTACGAGCGCAACGACATCTTGCGTGCATTCTGTCCCCGGCCTGCCACCACGTCCGCCAGGTTGGCGAGCTCGTCGAATTCCGCACGTTGCGGCGCGATGGCCTGGGCCGCGGTGAACAATTCGGCGATCAACCGTTCCAGATCGTCTGCGCGCCTTCGGCATTCGGCCACCAACGCAGCAGCGGCCCTGACCTCGTCGTCCAGCTCGGCGCACGCCTGCTCCAACGGGGCCAGATCCACCGGCGGCCGACCGGCCACGTCCACGATGGTGGGCTCGCGCAGCACGTGCTCGGCATGCGCACGCGTCTCCTCGGCGGTACGCAGCTCGGTCTCGATCTGCTCGACGCGGTCTGCGGTCAGCACTGCCCCGGCCGCGGCGTCGACGGACTCGAAGTTCGACGCCTCCACCCGACGGTCCAGTTCTGCTGCCAGCGCATTGGCCCGCGCAGTGGCGTCGAGCCAGGCGATACGCGCTTCCTGAATTCGCCGGGCACCGTCGATCAGCGCTTCTCGCTCCGCGATTCGGTCTGCCAGCGACGCGCCCTCGTCCACTTCCTCGGCCACCGACGCACGCATCTGCGTCAGCGATTCCTCGGTGGCCGCGATGCGCTCGTCCACGGCACTCCGCGAGGCAACCAGGTCGTGGAGCGTGACCGTCAGCGCGTCCGACTCGCTCCGCAGGCGATCGAGCTCAGCGGTTGCCGGTTCGACATCGGCGGCACGCGCACGCGCGTCCTGCACTGCGGTGGTCGCGGCATCGAGCGTCTGGGCCGACTCCGCAGCGGATGCCCCACCGGTGCGGTCGTGCAGCAGATCCACGTCCCGTTGAGCTCGAGCGACAACCGCCACCGCCTGATCGAGCACGGCAGCGGCCTTGCGTTCTGCGGCAGCGGCCTTGTCTTCCTGTGCCTTGGTCACCGTCGACGTCGACGCTGCAGCGGGATACGGGTGCACCTCCGATCCGCACACGACGCACGGCTCGCCCGCCTCGAGACGAGCCGCCAGCTCGGCGGCCATCCCGTCGAGGCGTCGCTCACGGAGATCGAGGAGGTGCTCCCGGGCGGTGTTGTGCGCTGTCCGGGCGCTGTCGCGGGCACGTTCGGCCTCGGCCAGAGTCGCACGTGTGCGTACCAGTTCGAGAGCCGACTCGGCTGCCGCGCGGGCCCGACTGCAGCGCTCCTCGAGGCCCGGCAACTCCGCCACAGCCGAGGCGGCTCGTGCCATCCGCGATTCGACCGCTGCGATCTTCTCGGGCATCGAGGCCTGCGATTGCACGGTGCGTTCGATTGCCGCTGCGGTAGTGCGTTGTTGCGCACGATATTCGACGAGGGTGCCGTCGAGTCGGTCGGCCTCGCGGGCGAGGACGGCGAGCAGCCGGACCCGCTCGAGTGGGCGGCCGACGTCCTGGCCGATGCCCGGCAGAATCGGACTCTCGCGCAAGGTCGGGCGGTGCTGATCGATGCGGCAGCTCGGCGTGCGTCGACAGCTCTGACGAAGGCCACCACCGTTCTCGATCTGCAGCGTCGTCGGGCTCTCGCCGAGGCGCAGCTCGTGCAGTATCGGGAGGGCGAGACGGCGCGAGCTGCGCGCAGAACCGAGCTCGCCGATTCCGCGGCCGCCGGACCGATCGCGGCCACTGCCGCAGACCTCCGTCTCGCCCTCCCGATACTGCACGAGCTGCGCCTCGGCGAGAGCCCGACGACGCTGCAGATCGAGAACGGTGGTGGCCTTCGTCAGAGCTGTCGACGCACGCCGAGCTGCCGCATCGATCAGCACCGCCCGACCTTGCGCGAGAGTCCGATTCTGCCGGGCATCGGCCAGGACGTCGGCCGCCCACTCGAGCGGGTCCGGCTGCTCGCCGTCCTCGCCCGCG